>NZ_JBUYWT010000013.1:0-205252 GCF_055264925.1 Bradyrhizobium sp. KZN70725 | reverse complement strand
CTCGCTGGTTCCTCTCCCTCGGCGATCCATCTCGGCCTCCTCGACCACGTTGAATCTCCCTTAATATGCGATTCTCAACCCTCCAGATCGCGGCTTTCTGACTCAGTAAGATTAATGGATCATGAGGGCTGCGGCGATGCCGAACGCCGTGAGCGTTGCAACGGCCAAACAGGCCTCGGCATACGTTTAAACCCGCTGACGCAGTAAAAGCTTGCCGGTTGCCGGACATCGCCGCGTTCCGCGAAGACAACGCACCCCGTAGCGGCCCCGCGAGCAAAGATCCGGATTCCCGGCGGTCAGTGCACGAAAGCCAGCATCAGCGCAAAGGTGACCAGCGCGTAAGTGCTGGTGACGGTGATGCCCAAATACAGACGCTCCATTGCGGCCTCCTGCCCTCAAGGCGCCGCCCCCGCGCCATCAACTTAGCGCCCGCTCCGGCGCCGAGCAGCTGGAATTCCGGGTCATGGTAAATCTACGGGACCGTCCATCCGGGCTAGCCCCTGTAAGCTGCCGGCGCCGACCCCGTGGGCTCTTTGCGTCCGACTGAGGAAGTACCCCTCTCTTTCCAATTGCCGGCCCGTTGGGCTTATCACCGTGCAGAACGTGAAGCTGGAGGACGCCAGCTGCGAGATCGTCGGCAACGTCACGGCCAAGCCTCGTTTATTCGTCTGGTTGGAAGCCCTCCGGCATTCGAGGAGGACCGTCATCATTCGGCTGATTGCAGGCCGGACAGGGCGCACCGGCGCCTCCGCAAGCGCAGGCGTGCGGACCGGTCCAGGGCTGGTCCTGATGATTCTCGCACACCCATCTTGTGTCGTCGCAAAAGATGCAGCGAGGCTTGCTCATAGATCTTCTCGCACCCCACGAAAGAACGGATGCCGCACCTTGCCCTCGGCGGATTTGGCGCGGTACTCGATTTCGGCCAGCACCTTCGGCTCGACCCAGATCGCCTTGTGTGCAATGCGCTTGGTGTAGGGCTGCGTCTTGCGGATCAGCGGCGTCAGGCGTTTGCGGAGATCGGCGGCCGAGGCCTTGTCGAAGCCGTGGTCGACCTTGCCGGCGTAGATCAGCTCGTTGCCCTTGCGCCGGCCGACGTAAATTCCGTCCCATTCGTTGTCGTCCAGTGCAAAGCCGGCGATGGTCAACGTCTCGCGCTGGGCGCAGGTTTTCTTGACCCAGTCGCGGCTGCGGGTGCCGGTCGGATAGGCGCTATCCGCCACCTTCGACACCACGCCCTCATAGCCGAGCCTACAGGCATGCGCGAACATCTTGGGGCCGTCCACCTCGAAGCTTTCGCTGAACTGGACCTCGGTGCCAGCGACGAGCTTCTTCAGCAGCGCTTTGCGCTCCTTCAGCGGCAGCTTCCGGAGATCGCGGCCATTGAGATGGAGCAGGTCGAAGGCCACCATCACGATCCTGGTCGACTTACCGCGCAGCTCGTTCTGCAGCACGGAGAAGTCGGTCGTGCCGTCTGGTGAGGGAACGACGATCTCGCCGTCGATGATGGCTGATGATGCGGAAATGTGCCAGGCGTCTTGGACCACCTTCTTGAAGCGCCTGGTCCAGTCGTTGCCGCGCCGGGTGTAGATCTTCACGTCTTCATTAGCGATGTGAGTCTGAACCCGGTAGCCGTCGAACTTGATCTCGTGAATCCAGCGTGTGCCGCTCGGCACCTTCTCGATCGGCGATGCCAGGGCCGGCGCGATGAAGCCGGGAAAGAGCGCCTTGGTCCCGATCGCCTCGGGCTTCCTACGCTGAAACGCCACAACGCAACTCCACAAACAATAAGCTGATTCAAACTGGCGCAATCGCAATCGTTCCGACGCGGGTCCGCAAATGGAACGGTCGATCATAAACCGAGTTGGCCCTCATCGACAGGGAGGCCGGAATGGCAAAGAAAGCGAAGAAGCAGACCGCGCGCGGTCGCAAGCAGGACCGAGCGCGCGTCGCCGGCGGGCAGGATTACGAAGTGCGCTATGAGGCGAAGAAGACCGGCAAGTCGGCCGCATCGGTGAAGAAGGCCGTCAAGAAGGTCGGCACCAGCCGCAAGCGAGTTGAGCGTCGGCTCGGGTCGGCGATGAAAAGGTCGTTAGGAACGGCACCTTCGAAGCGACGTTAGCAATGTGCTGCTCGCGGCAGAGCGGCATCATGGATGAAAGTGCCCCGGCTCTTGCCCCCGAAGACCGGGGCACATTCTCGATCAGTTTGAGCGGCCCCGGCTGGCACCTCGCTGGGGCACCGAATCGGCCTCGGCATGTCCTCTCGCTGGGGCCGTTTCGCTTCGGGGAACAAGCAGGAGTCCAGAGGCCGTTTCGCGAGAGTAAACAGCCCGCTCCTTTGTCTCGGTGGCCGTCAGCCGCAAGCGCGTCGATCGTCGGCCGAGTTGCGGTGCCGGTCGGAGTTAGGGCCTGGTCGGCAGCAATCAACCGGTACTCATTCGATCCCGAAATCGCGCTCGTTCGGAAGCGGAATCGGCTCATGGTGACTTCGTCCCAGAAACGTGTCGGGCTTGGGCAACCCCAGCGCAGCGTTGGCTCGGGCGAGGAGATCGTCCGCTGACCTGCACAGCCGTTCGAGTTCAATCTGCAAATTCGTTGGGCGGTAAACAAGCATTGCCGGCTCCGAATAACTGGACTGCTCGTACAGGATTGAGCGTAGGCCTGAATATTTCTCGGAGCAAGGGCTTAGATGACCGGCCTCGCCGCTCGGCTCGGATCTAATGGGTCGTGGGCGCGGATATAGTCCCAATGATTTGCATGTCTTCTTTCCGCACGGTTACGCGGCGTCCTGTCTCGGCAGCGATCTTTCGGGCGGCTCGCATCGCGGAATCCTCGTCCGTCAGTTCGAGCAGGATGATGCTGCCTGTTCCCGAGAACGCGTCAGGGTTCAAGAGTTCGATGATGAACAATGGTCCCCCCTCCGGACGATCATTTTCACCGCGCGTTTATAGCGGCCTTGACGCACCGCGATTGCGCAGGATCATCCGATCTCGCACGAATCTGGTTCGTCAGCGCCTGCGCTATGATCTCGGCTTGTTCCTTGGTCAGCTTCTCGGCAAAGGGGCCATTTTTCTTTATCTGTGCCGGTCCTTTGAGTTCGCTGTCGTAGACCATCCAGCCAATGCTTCCTTGCCGAACGAGGAAACGGCCTCGCATCGGGCGTCCAATAAATTCCATTGCAACCATCCACCTGTGAAACGCAAGTTCACCGATTAGCTTGCAGGATGGTGTGCTCCGCATTGAACTATGTGAATCGTTGCGATCAACTTTGGACAAGCACCGCTCGCGCTTTCCGCAGCGAACTGAAAACGGCCCCAACGAGGGGGCCGCCAACCCGAGCGATACGGGTTTTCTTCCAGGCAGTCGGGGGGCACCTTGGCTGACCAGAAGCGCCAATTAGACGCTCTTGTCCTCTCGATGGTTCCTTGCCTACTGCGCATATTTTGGGAGAAACTGGCGGTCGCACAGGAGCGTGCTAGCAATAGCTCCGTCGGGTCGCGCCCCGGCAATATCGGACGACTGGGCCTCAGCAACGGCGTTTCGGCGTGCTGGGGCCTTTTTGCGATTACCTAAAGGGGGCGCCATCGAATTGCTAGGAAGTCGCCATCTCGCCAGACGAGCTGACACGAACTTCGGCTAGCTAAGGGCTTCAAGAGATTAACACATGCAAGTGCCGGAACTTTCGTCGCCAGCATGATCCGGTGAACCTGCCTCCAACAACACAGACCGGAATCAGGTAGCGGCTCCAGCACCGGCCTCCCGGCCCCCAGAGGTGCTGGGGCCGTTTTTACAATTAAGGGGTAATCCAAGGTGCCGTCGGCGTTTGTCGCATTCCCCGGTAATATGCAGTGCGCTCTCGGACATGAGCGCGCGTGGGGACGGCTCTGGCGCGCACGCTAGCCCCGCAAAGCGCCGGAGCCGTCTCACGGCGGCGACGGGTGCTATCCTACATGAGATGGATCACCGGCTCATAGCGGTCCAGATGCGCGGACCGAGGCTGGGGCTAATAACCGGCTCGTGGTGATCGCCAACAGAGCCAGACGGGCCGAGCGCCGTCAGCCAAGCGCGGGCCATCGCCCTCGCTGAGGGCATTTTCTTGGGCCAAGAAAAAAGCCCGGCGCGAGCGTGGTCGGCTTTCTCTTGGGCGGATGCGAAAATGAAAGAGGCCGCCAACGGAGGCGGCCGTAGCCCAAATTGGGTCATTCCGTCATTTGGTCGCTCCAGATGCGTTCGCCGCATTTGCATTCCATGAGCCGCACGGTTTTCCCGCCGACAGGATCGAGGAAGGCACGGACGAGTTCGGGGATGTCAGAGCATCTGGGGCACTGCTGCCAGTCCATGGCTTTGTGCGGCGTCGTTCGCTGATCTAGAGTGGGCTGGTTCACTTCAGTTCTCGATGCGCTCTTAGTGGACTCCTTAAGTTACAAAGTGAACAGTTGTTCCTGGGTTGCGCCGCGAATCCTAAAAAGGCATGGAACATCTTGGAGCATGCTGTTCCAGCCAAAGGCCTTTGTTTGCCTCGAAAAGCGCTAGCTCTAACCGGAACGACCGAAGGCCGGCCTCGGCGAGATGGCGTCGCCTCTGTTCACGCACCAGGATCGCATATCAATGGCTCGCTGAGCGCGATCCAATAACGCTATCGTCTCTTCGCTGAATGGCTGGCTCATGGCGCAACTCCTCCTTGCAGGCGGGAGCGCGCTCGGTCTTCAGCCACCGACGCCTACGGACAAAGCCTTCGCCGGTGATCGCGGGACAATGAGCCAGTGCAGCAAGCCTGGCAAGTTGATTTACTGTCCACCCGCGCCGGTCATCCCTTTCGGGACGACCGACGGCGAGCTTTGGGCCGGGCATCCCGTGCTAAGGGAGATACTGTCCTAATTAGGACACTCGACCGAACAAACGAGAAGGACCGGCAAATCCCGGGAAGACGAGATGACCAGGATGTGCAATTGGTACTGGCATTTCAGGACGAAACAATTCGGAGAACATCTTGCCAGCTTGGGCCGAAGAGGAAGAGCAGCGCCTGCTACAGATGATCCGCGAGACCGAGCTAACCCAGCGCGAGATCGCCCAGAAACTCGGCCGCACAGAGGCCGCAGTCAGCGCCCGACTGACGATAATGAGGAAGCGTCTCGCGGCGGGGAGCTAGGCTCGCTCAACAGCTTCTTCCCGCGAAGAATCTTCACTTAAGATAAGGCCGGAACCTAGATGGGACACGGCTCCTGACACGCCTAAGTAAATGCGAACACCAAGGCCGCGGCGCAAGCTCTCCATATGTTCAGGTTCAGTCACGACGATGGCGTCGAGTACAGCCTCATGGCGTTGGCGGCGATATCGTTCGTAGCGCTCATCGTAGGCGTCGGCGCCCTGTTTATGTGATGAGCCTGCCATCTCATGGATGATCCAACCGTCTTGGCCTCAGCGTGTACCCCCTCGCTGGGGCCATTCTTTGGGGCGCCAGCCTAACGGTGCTATCCCGCCGCCGAAAATCAAACCGGCAGCTCGATACCTCGCCGCTTGAGCAGGTCCTCGATCTCAATGGCCCGCCGGGCTTCGCGCGCTTTTTTCAGCAAATGCTCGCGCTCTGCTCCGGGGGGAAGACCTGCCGCTTTCGCCCTCGATTCCTGAGCAAGCCGGTCAAGCCGAGCGGTGAGCGACATCGTTTGTATCGTCCGTTTGCGCCGTTTCTTTACCATGACAGTTCGCCTGACATTCCAACCAGCGACCGTCAGAACACCAGCCGCACGGGCTCGCATTGTCCTGGGATAATCTAGGCGCTCGAAATTTTTTCATCCGTTAGGAACTGACGCGCCGGTGCTTTTTGAGCGAACAGGTCTCAGCTTGAATTTCGCAGCGGGTGGTCAGCCACTTTAAGACCGGGCCAGATTGGCAGGTCGCCTGCCTTCGGGATGCTTGTCGATTGTCCGCTTCGCTGCAGCGATCGCTTCTTGAGTACGTTGGTAGGTCATTGTTCTGATGGTTTGGCCGCCGGCGATCGGCGTGACTTCGACCAAGAACCCACCGCCGGGTTGCTCGATAATCACCAATCGGTGCGCTAGATATTCAAATTCGTCCGTCACGTTAGTGAACTCGTTCTGGATTTCGGAACAAGCGGGTAAGGCCTGGAATGTTCCAATAGTGAGGTGGGACTTTGGGCGCAGCCTGCTCTGCGACGGTGTCAGCGCTCTCCCGGCCACCAGGTTGAGGGCGGGTTCATTGCGGAGATCTTAGCCGTCCGCAGTACCACAAGATGGCTGCGCTTGAACGGGTAGCCGGAGCGTCGCGAGCACAGCTTGCAGCGCATATAGCGCTCCAGCTCGTGGATCGGCGTCCACTTCGGCCGCCTCACGATATCGAGCGCGACCGTCTGATGCGTCTCGCAGCCGAGGCATTTCACTTCGAGGTAGCGGAAACCGGCGTTGAGTGCATCGCCGAGCGCGGGCGACGGCTGGGCGGGCCCCTGAAAAGCGAGCATGCGGGCGTTCCATGCCCGGCAGGCCGCACCATCCGCCTCCAGCCGGGCCTCCTTGGCGCGCTCGGCCAGATGCCTGACCGTCGCTCCGAACAAGTACTCCCGAGATTTAGAGCCCATGCTGGTCACAAAAGCCGGATTCTCCTGTCGTTGCAAATTCCCAAGATATGGTCGCGCGGAACCGGTCCTGAGTACAGAAATCAGGCCGGTCAGTCGTTGTACTGGTTGCAGTCGGCGGCAGCGAGTCGATCGTTGTGCAATACGATCTGATCTCCGCCGTGGCAGCGATTTCAAGAAGACTCTGCAGCGGCCGCAACCTCGACTGCGAGCACCGCCGGTAACTGATCCGCCGAGCATCCTGCGCGTTTCAATCCGAGGCCCGCGTCATTTTCAGAAACAAATCTCCGGGCGAAACGAGCGCCCGAGTGTGTCATCACAACGGAATTGTTTGCTCGATAGACGGCACGACCCAGGATAAATTTCATGATTGTGCGGGGACTTGTTTTCGTCATCCTCACGCTTTTCCCGGCAGGCGCAATTGCCAGAAGCTGGTTTCTCAATGGCGTCGGGAGCAGCGGCATTTATCACATCTGGGAGTTCGGCGACGACGGCCTGGTGTCGAGCCTGACGCCGGCGCTGTCGCCGCCCGATGGCGTTCTTCATTTGGCGTGGCCATCCGCGATCGCGCCGGATGCGCATACAAGGCGTCTTTATGCGTCGGCCTATACGACGGGCTGGTTTCAGCGGCGGCTCTGGACGTCGACGAACGAAGGAGCCTGGATTCCGTGGGGAATCGCCTTTCAGTCGGACGCGTCCGAGCCCGGCGGGATCGGCCCGGCGCAGGTGGTGTATGAGCCTGGAGCAGCCGAGCCGTACATGATCTATTACCTCGACCGCGCGGCGAAGCAGATCAAGCTTGCGACCAGCGTTGACGGCATGACGTTCACGCGCCACGGCGCCGTGATCACGCCCTCACTGCCCGAGGAAGCGTCCGGGCTGTCGATCAGCTATGCCTGTCGGCGCGCGAACGGCGAATATGTCATCTTCTATCACGGCTACTACAACAACACGCAGAACGCCGTCGCGCTGGTTGCCACGGCAGATGGCCCGCACGGCCCGTTCACGAAGAAGACCGTCATTGCGCGGCCGGATGGTTTTGCGTCGACGCTTTCCGCCCACCGTCTCAATGCAACCGCCACCGCTGATGTCGCGGTGCCGCTGGGGATTCCCCTGCTGGTCGGTGGCGGCACGGCACGACAGGAGGCCAACGTCGCAATCAAGCAGGATGAGACCACGATCTGGTTCGAGCGGCCATTCGTGTTCGATCACGCTTCGGATCGTCTGGTTTCGGTCTCGCGAAACAAGGTGGAGCTGTCCTACGCCCAGGAGCAGCCGGACGGCAGCTGGCGCGGCGTCTTCTCGCTCTACAATCCAGATCCTGGCGTCGCTTCAGAATATACGACGGAGGGCAGCGCCCGATCCCTGACCGCGCCATGGTCGTATGCGAGAACGGGGTTTCGCTTCAAGCCATGGTATCGCGGCGGGGAGAACTCGACTGAGAACCCGACGCCGCTTCTCAGCAACGACGCGTGTTCGAGCTAGAATGGCAGGCGCATCGTGAACGCCGGCCTTGATGCTCCGGACGATGCCCCCGCTTCCGGCGTGACCGTCCACGGTTCGGCTGCGGCTGACGAGGCAGCCGCTCGGCCGACCGAGAACCATCCGCTTCAGCCCGACTATTCGTGGAGCTGAGTTCCTGGAGGCCGTTGCGCAATCGAGGGCGATCTGCAAGTTTTCAACCTTTAATCAACGGGCGATCCCTATCGCGGGCACAGGATGCGACATGTCCGCCGGCGTGAGGCCAGGACCCGGACACCGAGCGCGTGAAGACGTCCGATGCCCGAAACAGGTGAATCTCAAAAATCCAGTTCGACCGACTTGCAGCGCGCCTTCGCGCAGGCGGTCGCGCTGCATCAGCGGGGTCAGTTGGCGGCCGCAGAGAAGATCTATGAAGACTTGCTCCGACAGCAGCCGGACAACTTCGATGCGCTGCATCTGCTGGGCCTGATTTCCGCGCAGACCGGCCGCAGCGAGCGCGGCGTCGACCTGATCCGGCGCGCGATCAGGCTCAACGGCAACGTCGCGGACGCGCACAGCAACCTCGGCAACGCGCTGCGCGCGTTGCGCCGCTTCGACGAAGCGCTCGCGAGCTTCGATGTGGCGGTCGCGCTCAGGCAAAACCTCGCGCCGGCGCTCTATAATCGCGGAATCACGCTTGCGGACCTCGGGCGCCACGAGGAGGCGCTCGCAAGCTACGATCGCGTGCTCGCGCTGGTGCCCGACCATGCAGACCCCCATCGAAACAGGGGCGCCGCGCTGAGAAAGCTGCAGCGGCCGGAGGAAGCCCTGGCGAGCCTGGACAGGGCGATTGCGCTCAGGCCCAACGATGCCGGCGCACACAACGATCGTGGCAACGTGCTCAACGACCTCAAGAGGTTCGATGATGCGCTCGCGAGCTACGACCGGGCCCCGGGAATCGCCGGCGCGTGCTACAATCGCGGCAACGTGCTGGTCGAACTGGATCGTCTCGAAGAGGCCGTTGCAAGTTACGACAAGGCGATCGCCCTGCGGCCCGACTATGCCGAAGCCTACAACAACCGCGGCTCGGCGCTGTTCAGGCTCAGGCATCATGAGGCGGCGCTCGCCAGCATCGACAAGTCGATCCGGCACAAGGGCGACGATGCGGCTGCTTACGCCAACCGCGGCAAGGTTCTATCCGTTCTGGCGCGCTACCCCGAGGCACTCGCCGCCTATGACAAGGCCGTCGCGCTCAAACCGGACCAGGCCGACATCGAAGGCTATCGTCTGCACGCCAAATCCCACATTTGCGACTGGGCCGGCTTTGACGCCGAGTGCGACCGACTTGTCGAGTTGATCAGGACCCGGAACGCGACGACGCCGCCATTTCTGTTTTGTAGCCTTCCTTCATCGACCGCCGACCAACTGCTATGCGCCACGCGGTGGACCGCGAAGAATCATCCGCCGTCCGCAAGCCAGCGCTGGCGGGGCGAGCGCTACCATCACGATCGAATTCGCGTCGGCTATTTCTCGTCGGATTTCTGCAACCACGCGACATCGCTCTTGATGGCAGGGATGTTCGAGTGCCACGACCGGTCGAAATTCGAGACGGTGGCAATCTCGTGGTCGCCCAACGAGCCCTCGGAGATGCGTCGACGGCTGGAGGCGTCGTTCGATCGATTTGTCGAGGTCCGGGACATCAACGACGATGAGGTCGCCGACCTGATCAGACGATTGGAGATCGACATCCTGGTTGATCTGAAAGGCTTTACCGGGGGATCCCGCACCAGAGTCCTTGGCCGCCGGCCCGCCCCCATCCAGGTCAATTATCTGGGCTATCCGGGAACACTCGGTGCCCCGTTCATCGACTACATCATCGCCGACCGTACCGTGATCCCGGACCGCCATCGCGAATTCTACAGCGAAAAGGTGGTCGCCCTGCCCGACAACTATCAGGCCAACGACGACAAGCGCGTCATTGCCGATCGCGTGTTCACGCGCGGCGACGTCGGGCTGGCGCCGACCGGCTTCGTGTTCTGCTGCTTCAACAACAACTACAAGATCACGCCTGACATGTTCGATCGGTGGATGAGGATTCTCGGCCGCGTCGAGGGCAGCATGTTGTGGCTCCTCGAAGCCAACGCCGACTCTGCCGCAAATTTGCGAAAGGAGGCGGTCGCGCGTGGCGTCGCTGCGGAGCGCCTTGTGTTCGCGCCGCGTATTTCGTCACCCGACCATCTCGCACGCCATCGCCTCGCCGGCCTGTTCCTCGACAGCACGCCCTACAACGCCCACACCACCGCCAGCGATGCGCTATGGGCCGGCCTGCCGGTGCTGACCATTCTCGGCGACACGTTTGCCAGCCGGGTCGCGGCGAGCTTGCTCCATGCGGTCGGCCTGCCCGAGCTCATTGCGGAATCTCCGGAGGCTTATGAGCGCATGGCGGTCGATCTTGCGACCGATCCTTCGAGGCTCGCGGCGCTCAGCACCAGGCTGGCGGCCAACCGGCTGACGGCGCCGTTGTTCGATACCAAACGTTTCACCCGGCATATCGAGGCCGCCTACACCACGATGTATGCGCGTCACCGGGCGGGCATTGCGCCGGACCATATCGTCGTCCCGGCGTGATCGTTGCTGCCTGACGGCAGTTGCTCGTCAGCGGAGCGCTGAGAGCGAAGTCAATCCCTTGACGTCCGGCCGGTCGAGACAATAGATGACAAACATCATATAACGACCCGACGCCCGGGCAGGTTCGAATCCCGGCCATGCCGGTTCGCACCAGGGCGCGACAGGAGAGCCATGCGTCGAATTGTTGTGACCGGTCTGGGGACGGTGTCCCCGCTGGGCTGTGGCACCGAACTGGTGTGGTCGAGGCTGCTGGCGGGGCATTCCGGGCTTACGGCATTGCCGGAATGGGCGGCGGCGCTGCCGGCGCGCGTCGCAGGACAGGTTCCTGACAAGGCCGGGGATGCCGAGGGCGGCTTCGATCCTGACCTGGCGGCCCCGCGCAAGGACCAGAAGAAGATGGACCGGTTCATCCTGTTCGCGCTGCTCGCAGCGGCTGAAGCCGTGGCGCAAGCCGGCTGGATGCCGGCCGACGCGCAGGCGCAGCAGCGCACCGCGACCGTGATCGGCGGGTTTCCCGCGATCGCGGACGCCGTGCGCACGGCGGAGAAGAGCGGCCTGCGCCGGCTGTCGCCGTTCACCATTCCCTCCTTCCTGGCCAATCTCGCGGCCGGGCAGATCAGCATCCGCTACGGCTACAAGGGTCCGATCGGCGCGCCGGTGACCGCGTGCGCCGCGAGCGTGCAAGCGATCGGCGACGGCGCGCGCCTGATCAGATCAGGCGAAGCCGACATTGCGATCTGCGGCGGCGCGGAGGCCTGCATCGATCCGGTGAGCCTCGGCGGCTTTGCGGCGGCGCGGGCGCTGTCGACGTCGTTCAACGACACGCCGGCGCGGGCGTCGCGGCCGTTCGACCGCGACCGCGACGGCTTCGTGATGGGCGAAGGCGCGGGCGTCCTCGTCATCGAGGAGCTCGAACACGCGCTTCGGCGCGGCGCGAAACCGATCGCCGAGCTCATCGGCTACGGCACGACGGCGGACGCCTATCACATCACCGCTGGTCCCGAAGACGGCGACGGCGCCCGGCGCGCGATGGAGGCGGCGCTGCAGCAGGCCGGGCTGCGGCCCGGCGAGGTCCAGCATCTCAACGCGCACTCGACATCGACGCCGGTCGGCGATCTCTCCGAGTTGGAAGCGATCAAGCGCGTGTTCGGGCGCGCGGGAGGGATTGCCGTCAGCGCCACCAAGTCGGCGACCGGACATCTGCTCGGCGCCGCCGGCGGCATCGAGGCGATCTTCACCATCCTGGCGCTGCGCGATCAGGTCGCGCCGCCCACGCTCAATCTGGAGAACGCCGATTCCGCAGCTCAGGGCATTGACCTCGTCGCGAACGTCGCGCGGCCGATGGCGATCGAACACGCGATCTCGAACGGTTTTGGATTTGGCGGCGTCAACGCCAGCCTGGTGTTTCGACGGTGGTCCTGAGGCGGTCGGGCGTTGCGCGCAATGGAACGATACCGCGCGTGCCGAATTGCCTAACCGCCCGCCGCTGCGTTGCGCACGTCAATCCGTTCCCCGTCCTGCTTGCGGACGTAGAGATGACGTTCCAGCACGGATTGCATGTTCTCGAACATCGAATAGAGATCGTCGCAATAAACCGACGGATTGTCGAAACCGTTCTTGGTGGAGAAGCGGTGCGGAAGGTAGCCTCCGCCGCAGGCGTTCATGAACTTGCATTGCCGGCACTTCTCGCAAAGATTGACTGAAGCATCGCGTGCGGCTTTCCAGCGCGGCTCGGTCCTGACGTCGTCGATCGCGTGATCGAAGATGTTGAACCGCGTGTTGGTGAAACCGTCACCCGCAATGCGCAACACGTCGTGGGCCTCCACCGTGCCGTCGGTCATGACCGTGCAAAGCTCGACCGGCTTGTGGCCGACACCTTCGGTCGGCGCGTTGTTGCCGATCAGGGCCGAGACCATGTCGGAAATGATGCGGACATTCGATGTCGGCGTCGTGCGATTGGCTTCCAGCCACAAATCGAAAAGGCCGTTATAGAACGGGGCAATGGACGACGGCTTCTCGTCCACCGTCGCGTCGGGAATCATGATGTCGTAGTTGGCGATGCCGCACGCCGCGAAAAAATCCGCGTACTCCTGCGGCGCGTAGGCCGGGTTGCAAACCGCGAGGGCGATCACGCCGATGTCGCGCGATACCAGCATGCGGGCGGCGCGTTCCACGGCGGCATGGGTGCCGGTCCCTTGAAACGTCTTGCGGTGAGCGTCGTGAATATGTGCCGGCCCATCGATGCTGATCGCCACCGAAATATTGCGGGCCTCGAAGCAGTCGAGCCATTCATCGTCAATCAGGATGCCGTTGGTCGTCACCGCGATCGGGATCTCGCAGCCGGTCCGGGATGAAATGCCCTCGCAGCCCTCCGCAAAACGGTGAAAATTATCGACACCCCAAAGCAGCGGCTCACCGCCGTGCAGGATCACGGGAAAGTCGACGAGGGAGTATCTGGCGACGTGCTGTTCGAGGCGCAGCAACAGCTGTTGCAGCACCTCGGCACTCATCAGCTTGGGCTTGTCATAGACGGCCGCATCGCGAAACCAGTAGCAATAGGAGCAATCGATGTTGCACCTCGCCGCTACCTTGACCAGCAACTGCGTGATCGGCTGCTCCTGGAACGCGACGGAATTTGAAGCGTCAACCGACATGCGGATTACCGGCAAGCTGCGATCGGGCTAGATCATGATGCGTTTCCACGGAACCGCATCATGATCTCATCTGTTTGTTTGAGCATGATCTTTTCGGAAAACCGGTTTCCACTTTTCCGGATCATGCTCTAGTAGCCTCTGACGAAGCCACCTCGTCGGAACGCGCCTGCTCCGGGATAATATCCGCCGGCCCTGCGAAATGCGCCGGCGCCCGGATAGTAGCCGCCGCCCCTGCGAAAGCCGCCCGCATAGGGCCCCCTGGCAAAGGCCCCGCGCCTGAAATAAACCTGAGTTGCCTGAGGCTGGTCGGAAACCACCCCCAGCTGGAAGCCCTGTACGTCTTGAGGGCTCTGTTCTTGCAAGCTCTGTTCTTGAGGGCTCTGTTCCTGAGCGCCCTGTTCCTGAAGGCTCTGCTCGCGCACACCACTCAGCAATGCGTCGATACCCTGATGATCGCTTTCGATTGTCGCACCCGGCCCGTGCAGTTGCAGCAGGCTCGCCAAGACCGTCAGCGTGATCGCCATCGTTGAGCTCCTTTTCGCGATATCGCAATCAAACGAAATGTCGGCGCGTGCCTTACGCCGGTCGAGCAACTGAAAGTATAGCAGCGGATTTGCAGCGGAGTCTAGGTATCGCGTCTGATGCTGCGCCGATCAGTTCGCGATGGGCGAACGACCAGGGCACGCTCTCGCGCGAGCCCGTTCCGAAAGACCTCCGCAATCGTTCACGAATGTGATCGCGGCCAACGGCACCGCAATCTGAATCGGGAGCCGCAGGCATGCGCGCGAAATGGCCGCTTTTACGTGCCGAAGCGGGTCAGTTCCGGGTTTGCGGATGAGGGCTCAATGGCGCGCCAATCGGAACGAAACTGCGAACTCTTATGTGATTGAAATTGCAATGCGACCTTTAACAATACCCGATTGAGGCGTGCGTCCGCACTCACAATTCCCCGAGCCCATTGGAGCGCGATGACTTTTCTTCGAATCGTCATCCCGCTCTGGCCCTTTGATTTGACACGATCTTTTCGGACAACCGCTACACGCTTTTCCGGATCATGCTCTAGTGACCGGCGGAGCGTCGGTTCATTTCCTCAAGGGGCTCGCGCAGGGCATCGAACTGGGTACCGAAACCTTTCCAGTCTCCCGCCTTCAATCGCTCCATCGCCTGATTGTAGTGATCGAGCGCCTGCTGCGCCGGGCTCGCCGTCCCGCCTGCAGGGGACACCGTTTCCGTTGCGTTTGAAACCGCCGGCACCGCACCGGGCTCCGCGAACAACGCGGCCAGGGCGTCAGCGAGCGTCTCCTTCATCACGACGTGCTCACCGTAGGCCGCGATCACGCGTTTCAGCTCCGGCAGGTGTCCAAGCTCGGCGCGCAAATAGAGCGGCGAGACATAAAGGATCGAGTTCTCGATCGGGATCACCAGCAGGTTCGCACCGCGTATCACCCGCGAGCCCATCTGATTCCACAGCGTGAGTTGTTGCGAGATCTCGGTATTCTGATTGATCCGTGCCTCGATCTGAAACGGCCCGTAGACAAGCTTGTCCTTGGGGAACTCGTAGACAATCAGCTTGCCGTAGTCGGGGGCGTCGCAACGCGCCGCGAGCCACGCGATCATATTGTCGCGACGGCTCGGTACCATGGGAAGCATCAGGAAGAACTCGGCCTGCGGCTCGCCGGGCAGCCGCATGATGATGTAATAGGGGGTCATCACCGAAGTGCCGTCGCCGCCCGGCTGTCGCGGAAACTGCCAGAAGTCCTCGCGGTTGTAGAATATTTCGGCCTGCTCCATGTGGTAGGTCTGATACAGCCGCGCCTGGATCAGGAACAGATTCTCCGGATAGCGGATATGCTTCTGCAAATCCGCCGGCATGGCCATGAACGGCTTGAACAGGTCCGGGAAGATGCGCTGGTAGGTCGCTGCAATGGGGTCGCTTGGGTCGATCAGGTAAAAATCGACCGTCCCGTTATAGGCATCGACGACAACTTTCACCGAATTCCTGATGTAGTTGAGATCGAGCTCCGGCACGGGCTGCGCTGAGGGGAAATAGGAGCTCGTGGTGTAGGCATCCTGCATCCAGAACAGCCGACCGTTGCTGACGACCAGATAGGGATCATGATCGAGCCTGAGGAATGGGGCGATCGTGCGCACCCGTTCCGTAATGTTGCGCCGGATCATGATCCGGCTGTCGGCCGTGATATAGCTTGAGAGGACCAGATTCGCGTCGTTGAAGTAGTAGGCGAACAGCGTTCTCCATCCCAATGCTCCGATCGGCACACCGCCGCTGCCGTCATAAGCCGCATAGACGTTGTCCTTCCCCTTCGGATAATCGAACTCCGGGATGCTGGCCTTGACGATGACGTAGTCGTCGCTCTCTTCGCCGAAATAGATGCGCGGTTCGTCGATCCTGGGGCCACCGTCGGCAACGGGCGGAATATCGCGCAAATAGAAGAACGGCAGTCCTTCCGTGTTCTTGCGGGTGACCGGGCTCATCACTGCGCCGTTGCCGTGCGTAAACAGCACGTGGCGGTTGACCCAGGTCTGGGCGTTCGCCGGCAGCAGGGAGGCCCGGAGTTCGCGGGCCGAGAGCATCACGCTCTGGTAGGAGCCGTCGAGCCAATAGCGATCGACGTCAAGATCGTGGAATTTGTAATAGGTACGGATCTCCTGCAGCTGCGCGTAGGTATTCGACAGCGGCAGCCAGTCCCACAGCCGGATGTTGTCGATGGTCGCCTTGTTCGCTTCCAGCGTCTTGAAGGTCAGCCTCTGTTCAGCGGCAAACGGCCTGGTTGCGATCCGGTCGAGATTGTAGGCCTGCCTGGTGAGCGCAATGTTGCGTTCGATGTAGGGCTTCTCCAGCTCCAACTCCGTCGGCTTGACGACGAAGTGCCGGAAAAGCGAAGGGACGAGGCTCGACAGCATGACAGAGCCGACGCCGACGAGGATGAACGCGGCGGCAAGAAGCCGGTAGGTGCACGCCCGCAAATTGGCCCATGCGATGAGCGCCGCGATGATCGAAAGCCCGATCATCAACCACAGAGCCGGCAGCCCCAGATGGACATCGGTGTAGCTCGCCCCGACCACGACACCATTGTCGCCGTAGAGCAGCAGATAGCGGTCGAGCCCATAGGACCAGGCTTTCACCGCGAACAGAAGGCCAATCAGCGCCGAGCCATGCGCGATCACGGTCGGCGAAATTGAACGGTTGTGAACATCGTATTCGATGTCGCCGCGCACCCAGTAGATCGCTCCGGCAAACAGCGCGCCCAGGATAATTGTCAACAGCATCCAGTTCTTGATCGCGATATAGGCGGGTAGCGAAAAGAGATAGAACCCGATGTCCTTGTTGTAGAGCGGATCCTGCGCACCGTAGGGCACGTGGTAGAGAAACTGCAGGAAGATGTTCCAATTGCCGACTTCGCCTGCGGCAACCAGCACGGCGAGCACGCCCGCACCGAGCGCGACAAACCGCGGCCGGGCTAATTGGTCGCGCAGCTCTACGAACGGATCGGGCGGCGCCGTAAAACCGGCGACCTTCCCCGGGGCGACTCGGTTCTGTAGCGGCTGCTGCATGGCAAACAGCACCGCCAGGACTCCGTTCAGCGAGAGGACGACGGTGGTCACCGCGAAGACGGAGAGAAAGACGATCGCCTTGGCGCCGATCGCCGTCAGGAAAACCTGTAGGTAGCCGATCGATGAAAACCACAGCCAATCGACCAGGAAGTCGCTCGCGAACGAGAGCAGGATCAGGCAAATCGTGATGACGATGGCCGCAACGATCAGCCTGACCACGCCACTTTGCCGTGGTCCTTTCCGGCCGGGTCCGGTAATCCCGATCGTCATGGCTTCATCATAGCGGAAACGAGGGACGCCCGCCGCTTGTTTCGTGGTGGGGATTGCCCGCCAAGGCGCGATGAGGGCTCGAAGCTGCGTCACCGGGACGCAAATGAGCACAAGGCGGCAACTGCTCAGGCGGCCGGCGTGATCAATCAGTCGTCGAGCAGGAAAGCTCCCGGCGAATGGAGCCGTATCGTAAAATGTCGTGGAATAGCGAACATTTGGCGCTCCCTAGGGGAATCGAACCCCTGTTTCAGCCTTGAGAGGGCCGCGTCCTAACCGCTAGACGAAGGGAGCGTTGAGAGGCAAGGCAATAGCCTTGAAATCCGGCCGCCGCAAGATGCCTTGTGCATTGCGGCGGGGATTTTGTCACGCATGCTTTACGAACGCCGCCGGGGGCATCCGGCGCCATAGCGCTGGATTCCGGGTTCATCGCCGCGCGATGCCCCCAGGTGCGCAATCGCGCACCGGGGACGGCGGTGCCGGGCGAGATGCCGCGCGTGCCTTTGCCCGAGCGCGTCGCACCTGCACGCTACAGTGGCACCGCCCGCGCGATTGCATGATGGCCACCCTGAGATGTCATGTCGTCGTCGTGCACGGCCCTGCTTTCGCCAAATGGCAATGCAAAACACTTGGCTGTGAAGTCACCCGGCGTCCGTCTCTGCTAACATCGCAGCCCTTCACCATGCTGCGCCCCGCACGGCGCCGGACAAGCGAGAGGAGTGCTTGGAACAAAGCGCAAGCGCTTGACGGCCTTGGCGCACGGCAGATTTGGCTCACGAATATCTTGGCACAACAAACATCAGCGCGGTCGCAGGCCATGGAAGACGTTCCGCACCTCGCGCCGCACAGGTCAATAGCTTAAGCAGAGCGAGGACAGACCATGATCAAACTAAAAATCAACGGCCAGGAACAGAATTGGGACGGCGACCCGGATCTTTCGCTGCTCTGGTATCTCCGTGACGAAGCAGGCCTCACGGGCACCAAGTTCGGCTGCGGCCAGGCGCTGTGCGGCGCCTGCACCGTGATCGTCGACAAGGAGGCGGTTCGCGCCTGCATCACCTCGGTGTCCGACGTCGTCGGCCGCGAGGTCACCACCATCGAGGGGCTGCATCCGACCGGCGACCATCCGGTGCAGAAGGCCTGGCGCCAGGTCAACGTGCCGCAGTGCGGCTACTGCCAGGCCGGCCAGATCATGCAGGCCGCGGCGCTGCTGGACCAGAACCCGAAGCCCAGCCACGACCAGATCCGCGAAGCCATGGCGGGCAATATCTGCCGCTGCGGCTGCTACCAGCGGATCGAGAATGCCGTCCATCTCGCATCGACGGGGGTGTGACATGAATATCCGCACCAATCCCAGTAAGCTTCGCGGCTTCGAGAAGCACGTGAAGGTCGAGAACGTTTCGCGCCGCAGCATCCTCAAGGGGCTCGGCATCGCCGGCTCTTTCGTGCTCGCCGCGCCCGTGATGACGCGCCAGGCGTTCGCCTATGAAACCGGCGCCGGCAAGATGCCGCACGGCGTCGTGGTCGACCCGCGCGTGTTCGTCGCGATCGCCCCCGACGGCATCGTCACCATCCTGGCGCACCGCTCCGAGATGGGCACCGGCGTGCGCACCAGCCTGCCCTTGATCGTCGCCGAGGAAATGGAGGCCGACTGGTCGCGCGTCCATGTCCAACAGGCGCATGGCGACGAGGTCAAGTTCGGCAACCAGGACACCGACGGCTCGCGCAGCACGCGGCACTATCTGATCCCGATGCGCCAGATCGGCGCCTCGGCGCGCTCGATGCTGGAAGCCGCCGCCGCCAAGAAATGGGGCGTGCCGGTCACCGAGGTGAAGGCGCAGAACCACGAGGTGGTGCACAGCGCGAGCGGCCGCAAGGCAGGCTTCGGCGAACTCGCGGCCGACGCCGCAAAGGAGTCGGTGCCGAGCGTCGAGGGCCTCAAGCTGAAGGACCCCAAGGACTTCCGCTATCTCGGCAAGGGCCAGGTCTCGATCGTCGACCTGCACGACATCACCACCGGCAAGGCGCATTACGGCGCCGATGTCCGGCTGCCCGGCCTGAAATACGCCGTCATCGCGCGTCCGCCGGTCACCGGCGGCAAGCTCAAGTCGTTCGACGACAGCGCGGCCAAGAAGGTGCCGGGCGTCGAGAAGGTGATGGAGGTCAAGGGCTGGCCCTGGCCGTCCAAGTTCCAGCCGCTCGGCGGCGTGGCCGTGATCGCGCGCAACACGGGCGCCGCGATCAAGGGCCGCGACGCGCTGAAGATCGTCTGGGACGACGGCGCCAACGCCAAATACGACTCCATCACCTATCGTGCCTCGCTCGAGGAAGCCGCGCGCAAGCCCGGCCTCGTGGTGCGCAAGGAAGGCGATGTCGATGCGGCGCTGAAGGGCGCCGACAAGGTGATCACGGGCGAGTACTATTTGCCGCATCTCGCCCATGTCAGCATGGAGCCGCCGGTCGCGGTGGCCGACGTCAAGGGTGACAAGGCCACGATCTGGGCGCCGGTGCAGAGCCCCGGCGGCACCCGCGAGGACGTCGCCAAGACGCTCGGCATTCCCGAGGACAATGTCACCGTCAACGTGACGCTGCTCGGCGGCGGCTTCGGCCGCAAGTCGAAATGCGACTTCGCGCTCGAGGCGGCATTGCTGTCGAAGGAGCTCGGCGCGCCGGTCAAGGTGCAGTGGACCCGTGAGGACGACGTGCATCACGACTTCCTGCACACCGTCTCGGTGGAACGGATCGAGGCCGGTCTCGACAAGAGCGGCAAGGTGATTGCGTGGCGGCACCGCAGCGTGGCGCCAACGATCGCCTCGACCTTCGCCGCCGGCGCCAATCACGAGGCGCCGTTCGAGCTCGGCATGGGCCTGATCGACAACCCGTTCGAGATCGCCAACCTGCAGTGCGAGAATCCGGAAGCGGCCGCGTTCACGCGGATCGGCTGGTTCCGCTCGGTCTCCAACATCCCGCGCGCCTTCGCGGTGCAATCCATGGTCGGGGAAATCGCGCATGCGACGGGCCGCGACCAGAAGGAGATGCTGCTGGAGCTGATCGGAAGCCCGCGGATCGTCAACCTGTCCTCGGTGAAGGATCCCTGGAACTACGGCGAGCCCTATGACAGCTACCCGATCGACACCGCGCGCTTGCGCAAGGTGGTCGAGCTGGTCGCCGAGAAGGGCGAGTGGGGCCGAAAGGTGCCGAAGGGCCACGGCCTCGGCATCGCGGTGCACCGCTCCTTCGTCAGCTACATCGCGACCATCGTCGAGGTGGCGATCGACGACAAGGGCAAGTTCTCGGTGCCGCGGGTCGACACCGCGATCGATTGCGGCACCTATGTCAATCCGGAACGGATCCACTCGCAGATCGAGGGTGCCGCGATCATGGGGCTGAGTCTGGCCAAATACGGCGAGATCAGCTTCAAGGACGGCAAGGTGCAGCAGGGCAATTTCGACGACTTCCCGGTGATCCGGATGGACGAGTCGCCTGTGATCACCAACGTCTACATCGTGCCGCCCGGCGCGGACACCCCGCCGAGCGGCGTCGGCGAGCCCGGCGTGCCGCCGTTTGCGCCGGCGTTGATCAACGCGATCTTTGCCGCGACCGGAAAGCGCATCCGCGCCCTTCCGATCGGCAAGCAGCTGGAAACGTGAGAGGAACGTGAATCTATCAACTGCGTCATTGCGAGGAGCGACAGCGACGAAGCAATCCATCCTTCCATTTTGCCGAGCTATGGATTGCTTCGCTTCGCTCGCAATGACCTAGACAGAGTCGTGCTCATCTTATCCTTCAGGATGGAACGACGGACGAGATAGGCAGTTCTCATCGATCGCGCTTTATAGAGGAAGCAGATCGATGAGAACCCCGCCTCAGACGTTCGGGACGCTCGCGGCAGCCTTGTCCGCGGGCGTCTTTCTTTTTGCGACGCAGGCTGCGCTCGCACAGACGGACTCGCCGCCGAAAGCGACCGCGACGCGCCCGGCCAAGGTGCTGCCCGACCAGAACTCGGTTCCGAGCAGCGGCCCGCCAGCGACCACCGGCCAGACCACTGGCGAGGCCAGCCGCGATCCCACGATCAAGCAGATGAACGACGACGAGAAGCGGAAGGTCGATACCAAGGGCAAATAAAGCAAGCGCGGACCGGGAAGCGGCGGTCTCCCCATCCGCCGCTTCCCGATCGCATCGCCCCCTATAGGTGAGAAGCGTTTTCGAACGGAACGAACACCGTTTCGCTTGGAGAAAACGCGTCATAACAAGCCGGCGCTTCGGTCCTGATTCAATCAGGACCGAAGCTCGGATCACGTGGCTTACTTCTTGTCGAGCGCGAACACCCAGATCACGCCGCCTTGCGGGACGTTGTTCTCGAAGCCCTTGACCTTGCCGGCCAGAGCATCCTGGATGCGTTGCGCGTCGACGCCCCAACCTGACTGGACCGCGATGTATTGCGTTCCGTCGACCTCATAGGACATCGGCATCGCCATGATGCCGGAGTTGGTCTTCTGCTCCCACAACAGCTCGCCGGTCTTGGCGTTGAAGATTCGGAACATCCGGTCGTTGGTGCCGCCGGCGAGAACCAGATCGCCCGCGGTCGCCGTCACCGAGCCGAACAGCTGCGAGGTCTTGAAGTCGTGCTGCCAGACCTTCTTGCCGGTGGCCGGATCCCACGCCTGCAACTCGCCGAAATGATCGGCGTTCGGTGCCGGCGTCAGTCCGATGTCCTCCGGCTTGGTGCCGAGCCAGAGCTGGCCGGGTACCAGCGGCTGCTTCTCGCCCGTGAAGCCGCCGCAGAAGTTCTCGTTGGCGGGAACGTAGACGAGCTTGGTGCTCTGGCTGTACGCCGCCGACGGCCAATCCTTGCCGCCCCACAGCGACGGGCAGAACTCGACCCGCTTGCCGATCACCGGCTTGTGCTCGGGATCGACGATCGGCCGACCGGTCTCGGCCTCGATGCCCTTCCAGACATTGGTCTTCACGAACGGCCAGCCGGACACGTAGTTGATCTTGTCGGGCTTGTTCTCGAGCACCCAGAAGATCGCGTCGCGTCCCGGGTGGATCAAGCTCTTAAACGAACGTCCGTCACGCTGCAGGTCGACCAGCATCGGCGCATCGACCTCGTCCCAGTCCCAGGAATCGTTCTGGTGATACTGGAAGTGCTTCTTGATCTTGCCGGTCTCGGGATCGAGACCGATCACCGAGCTGGTGTAGAGGTTGTCGCCGGCGTGAGCCGAGCCCGGCCACGGCGCAGCGTTGCCGACGCCCCAGAGGATCGTCTTGTTGTCCTTGTCGTAGGTGCCGGTCATCCAGGCCGATCCACCGCCCGACTTCCAGTCGTCGCCACTCCAGGTCTCGTGCCCGGGCTCGCCTTCGCCGGGGATGGTGAAGGTGCGCCAGAGCTCCTTGCCGCTCTCGGCATCGTAGGCGACGACATAGCCGCGCACGCCGAACTCGCCGCCGGAGCCGCCGACGATCACCTTGCCGTCGACCACCAGCGGCATCAGCGTCAGATACTGACCCTTCTTGTAGTCCTGGACCTTGGTGTCCCAGACCACCTTGCCGGTCTTGGCATCGAGCGCGACGACATGGTCGTCGGTGGTGGCGAAGTAGACCTTGTCCTGCCACAGGCCGACGCCACGGCTGGTCGGGTGCAGCTGGAACAGATCGTCGGGAAGCTGCCGCTTGTAGCGCCAGTACTCCTCGCCGGTCTTGGCGTTGAGCGCGATCACCTGCCCCATCGGGGTCGCGGCAAACATCACGCCGTTGTTGACGATCGGCGGCGCCTCATGGCCCTCGATGACGCCGGTCGAGAAGGTCCAGACCGGCTTGAGGTCCTTGACGTTGGAGGTGTTGATCTGGTTGAGCGGACTATACCCCTGTCCGTCATAGGTCCGGCGATACAGCATCCAGTTGCCGGGTTCGGGATTTTCGAGACGCGCCGAGGTCACCGAACTGTAGTTTTCGATCGGCCCCGCGACGGCATAGGTCGAAATGAGGCACGTGAATGCGACACAACTCGACAGTAACCACTGCTTGCTTGTCATGAGATGCTACCTCCCTGCTCTGTTTTGATTTTTTCAGTTTAGGTCATGCAGAAATCCCGATGTGGCCTCATCCTCCCTGCTGAGCACCCACCTTTCCGACGAATGGCGCTGCGACCGTGATCGCGCCGTCGGCAACCGTCAGCGGCAATGCCGCGAGGCGACGTGGCGCCGGCCCGAACACGACCTGCGCATTCTGCCGCGGATCGTATTCGGAGTTGTGACAGAGGCATTTCAGGACGTTCTTGTCGCCCTGCTCTTCCTTCAACCAGGCAGTGATCGGACATCCGGCATGCGTGCAGATGACCGAGTAGCAGACGATGCCGTCAGGGGCGCGGGCGCGCGTGGCATCGTCGAGTTCGGCGGGATCGAGCTTGACGAGCACGACCTCGTTCAGCCGCGAGCCCTTGCGGATGACGGAGGTCTTCGGATCCTGCGGCCAGGCGCGAATGGGCGGGCCGCCCAGGGTCAGATCGTCCGACTTGATGACCTGGCCGGCCTTGTCGCCTTCGGCGCGCACGAGCCGATCGGCTTTTTGCGGCCGCTCGCTGGCACCGGGCAGTTCTTCATCATCGGCGGCGGCGGGCTCGATCGCGGCGAGACAGGCGCAGCCTGCGAGCGCGGTCAACACCCCGCGGCGCGTCGGGTCGGCGCACGACCCTGCCGCATCGGATTCACCGGACTGTTCGATCGAAGCGCTGGAGTTGGCTTGCGACATGGCGCAAGCTGAACGTGCAACTCGGCCGAAAAGATGGCGACACACCTTCTCGATGCGAGAACGCATGCGCAAAAAATACGCTGCAGCTTTCGGTTGATCGACGGCGCGGCTTCGCGACTGCTGCGATCAGGGTTCGTTGACGAAGCTCAGCCTGCCGACAGGTTTCAGCGTCTTTGCATCAAATGTGCGAATCTCTGTTGCACCGCCCACGTCAAGCGTGAGGACCAATCGTTCGCCGGCGACACCGGTGGCGACGATGCGCGCGCCTTTCGGCAGCGCAGCAGTGACGTCGGAAACGGAAACGGGGCTTCCCTCGCTGCGATAAAGGCGGTAGCCGATGGCAATCAATACGACGGCCACGGCCAGTGCCGAGGTCAGGCCCGCGATCAGCATCATGCGCCGCACCCGCGCGATCAGCGCGGCCTGGTCGGGGGTCGGTTCGGTCACAGCGGTGTCGGTCATCACAAGGCTCTATCTTTGCAAGTGTCTTCGCAACAAGTCTCTTCGAATGGCGGTCGGAAGCTGGAGGTCGTCGTCGCCGGCGACGAGGGCTCGGCCCGGCTCGACCGCGTGCTCGCGCAGCGCAGTCCCGAGCTGTCCCGGTCCCGGCTGAAGGCGCTGATCCTCGCCGGTTCCGTGACCGTCAAGGACGCCGTCGTCCGCGACCCCGCTTATCATGTCGCCAAAGGCGATACGATCATAATCGACGTGCCGGAGGCGGCGCCCGCCGAGCCGCAGGGCGAGGACATCGCGCTCGATATCGTGTTCGAGGACGACGACATCATCGTCATCGACAAGCCGAGGGGCCTCGTCGTGCATCCCGCCGCCGGCCACGCCAGCGGAACGCTGGTCAACGCGCTGATCGCGCATTGCGGCTCGAGCCTGTCCGGCATCGGCGGGGTCAAGCGGCCGGGCATCGTGCACCGCCTCGACAAGGACACCACGGGGCTGATGGTGGTCGCCAAAAACGACCACGCCCACCAGTCGCTGACCGCGCAGTTCGCCGACCATGGCCGCACCGGGCCGATGGAGCGCGGCTACATGGCGTTCGTCTGGGGCGTGCCGAACCGGCCCCGCGGCACCATCGACGCGCCGATCGACCGCCACCCGCATGCCCGCGAGAAGATGGCGGTGCGCCAGGGCGGCCGCGAGGCGATCACCCATTTCGAGGTGCTATCGAGCTTTGCCGGCCGCGACGGCAAGCCGGTCGCCTCGCTGCTGGCGTGCCGGCTCGAGACCGGACGCACCCATCAGATCCGCGTGCACCTCGCCCATCTCGGCCATCCGCTGCTCGGCGACAGCGTTTACGGCGCCCACTTCAAGACCAAGGCCGGGCAGCTCGGCGCGGAAGGTAAGGACACACTCACTGCGCTGGGCCGGCAGGCCCTGCACGCCTATCTGCTGGCATTGGAGCACCCCCGGACCGGAGAACTTTTGCACTGGGAGGCGCCTTTGCCGGAGGATTTACTTCTTCTGCAACGGGCGCTGGAAGCGGCGGTATGACGCACCTCTCCCGGAAAAGCCGCGTTATGACAACAGGTTATACCTGCCACACGGGGACGTGACGTCAGCAATCCTTCCCTATCACGGACAGTTTGGTGTATGTTGCACCTGCGCTGAATATCCAGCGCGGAACATCGCAGCATGGCCGGCTTTAACCCAGCGGCCACCTGCCGGGCCCGCCGCTATCGGGGGCCTGAACCACTGGAGGGCGCTCAAATGGCCCGTACAGCTACGTTGCCGGTCCTCAATGGAGAATCCGGCCTCTCTCGATACCTCGCCGAGATCCGCAAGTTCCCGATGCTGGAACCCCAGCAGGAGTACATGCTCGCCAAGCGTTGGCGCGAGCATGACGATCGCGACGCGGCGCATAAGCTCGTCACCAGCCATCTCAGGCTCGTGGCCAAGATCGCCATGGGCTATCGCGGCTACGGCTTGCCGATTTCCGAGGTCGTCTCGGAAGGCAATGTCGGCCTGATGCAGGCGGTGAAGCGATTCGAGCCCGAGAAGGGCTTCCGTCTCGCCACTTACGCCATGTGGTGGATCAAGGCGTCAATACAAGAGTACATTCTGCGTTCCTGGTCGCTCGTGAAGATGGGCACCACCGCGAACCAGAAGAAGCTCTTCTTCAACCTGCGCAAGGCGAAGAGCAAGATCTCCGCCCTGGAAGAGGGTGATCTCCACCCCGACCAGGTCAAGCTGATTGCCAAGCGCCTCGGCGTGACCGATCAGGACGTGATCGACATGAACCGCCGCCTCGGCGGTGACGCGTCGCTCAACGCCCCGATCCGCGACGACGGCGAAGCCGGCGAATGGCAGGACTGGCTGGTCGACAACTCGCCCAACGCCGAAGCCCTGATGGCCGAGAGCGAGGAGTTCGATCATCGCCGCCAGGCCCTGAACGGTGCGATCGGCGTGCTCAACCCGCGCGAACGCCGCATCTTCGAGGCGCGGCGTCTGGCGGACGAGCCGATGACGCTGGAAGACCTCGCCGCCGAGTTCGGCGTGTCGCGCGAGCGCGTGCGGCAGATCGAGGTCCGCGCGTTCGAGAAGGTGCAGTCGGCCGTGAAGGGCACGATTGCCCGGCAGGAAGCCGCGCTCGAAGCCGCGCACTGATCGCGCAGCAGCGAGCCAACAGACACGAAAGCCGGCGGCAACGCCGGCTTTTTTGTTGTTTGCAAAGTGGTGCTCGGCACGCACCTCGATCCGGGGCGTGTAGCCATCAATCCGCCTGCCGACGAATGTCCGCATCAGCCTCGGGTGCGCACTCGCGAGGCGCACTCGGTCATGCCGGCTAAGGGGCCAGTTTCGGACCTTCCCGACAGGCTGCAGTGTCTTCGTGCAACGCCACCTGTTCCCCGGATGCGTCAGGTGACGTAGAATGTCGTGGCCCTTGAAGCGGGACGTGCCGAAATCACCGTCCGGGCAAACGAGCAGCACAGGTGCTATCGGCAGGCACACGCTCTCCTAGAGGCCGTTCTTTTTTCGGTTTCACACCACCGTTCACCACGAACTTTGCGCGCTGCATTTGCGGCCGCTCGTTCGGTAACGTCGGGAGAAAAGCGATGAGGAAGGTCGATCGAAGGTCCGCACTGGGAATCGCGTTGGCAGCGGTTTCGACTGCCATGATCAAGCCCGCCAAGGCTCAAGCCACGGGCTACAAGGATGCGGCACCTTGGCCAGGTGTCGTGGTGCGTGAATATGAAGGCGAGACACCATCCCTGATCCCAGGATTTAAGACGGTCTCAATGCGCGATGTCATTATGCAGCCGGGATCGAAGACCATGGGCCCCCCGATGATGAATGCCATGATCTGCCATATCACCGAAGGGGAGCTTCGGCTTGAGCAGGACGGAAAGACCTTTACGGGCAAGAAGAATTTTGTCTGGACCTGTAACAAGGAAACAAAAGAGCAGGCGTACAATGATGGGAATGTGGTCGCGATCATGCGGATCACGGACCTGAAGGCCTGAGGCTCTTTTTCTTCGCAAGAGATAGCAAGCGATAGATTGCAGGAGCGGATGGCGCACGCGACGACGCGCCATCCGCGTGCAGGACCGCTTCGGGTCAGAAGGCGATATCCCTGAACTCGGATCGGGTTTCCGCTTCGTCCCCGAAAGCAGGCGTCCCGGATTTTAGTGGAGTACACGGCCCTAATCGCCCACTGCCGCGCTTCGCCGCGACATCGCAATGAAACCCGAGCCGCGCACGCTCATTCCGCCGAAAAACCACGGAGTGTCCTATGGCTTCGCCTTCACCGACTTCGACGGCACCTTCAAGTAGCCGCCGGGAATCCGAGGGCGACGATGAACCGGCATAAACTCCAAAGCGACCCATTGATACGCGGATATTTCAATCCGGGTCCTACCCGATTCCGCAGTCGGTCTCTCCGTTGGGAGATAGTCAACATGGCATCACCTGGAAAAATCCAGGAGTACGGATCGCAGGCACCGGATACGATTGCGGCGAAGTTGTTCAACTTCGAAGTCGGCAAGTTCGCCATAAAGCCGGAACATTCCAATTGGCTGATCAGTGTCGTCGCTCCAAAATTGAGGAGCGGAGGAAGCCTTACAATCATAGGACTTGCGAGTCGTACCGGCAGCGACGATTTCAACTTGGAATTGTCGCAGAATAGGCTGCGGGCCGTAATTGATCTGCTTCGCAAGCAAGTGCCCAACAATTTCAAAGTTGCGCTCGAGGTGGCGAAAGGGGAACGCGCGGCCAAGTATGCAGGTGAAATGGATGGGGTGGAAAACGAAGCCTGGCGTGGTGTGATCATCTCGGTTTGGAATAAGCCAAATCCACCGCCGCCGCCGCCACCACCGCCGCCTCAACCGAAACCTCAATTTTATCCGGAGGAACGCAAGTTCTTCAAACGTTGGCTTGGCTTCGGCGTCAAGTCTGGCGGACAGTTGTTGATCGGCGGCATCGAGAGCACGACCGCGTACGTCGTGAACCTGGGAGATTTGGAGACCTTTGATCTCCAGATTATTAGCAGCCGGTGGGGACTGGGTCTTGGAGGCAGCGGAGGGGCGGTTGCTGTTATCGGCTTTGGTTTCAGCGTTCCATATGAGTTGCACCGTGAACCCCTGAATGACTGGGGCGTCAATGTCGCATTTACCGAAAAGCTGATCTCGAAATCGGCACTACAATCGATCCATAACAGCAAGTACTTCATCGATGGCTTGAAAAACGGCAGGTACGTGGCACCCGCGCTGAATACGCGTAACACCTTTACGGCTATTGGCTTACTTCAAAACGTGAGAAATGCACTCCACACGCTGTACGGAGGATTCGAGGCAGCCAAGGGCTCGGGCGTCATTGTGCTCGACTTGCCGTTTTTAGGTGTGGGACTTGAATTGTCCGCTTTCTTGACGCGAGGAACCATGTACGTCTCGAATCCTTCCCATTGGATTGAACCGAGCTGAAGGCTCGGACGAGACTCGCCAAAGCCTTGCCGCTACCGAGGGACTTCCGGTTCACCTCGAAGACCCGGCGTTCTCGATGGTCACGCAGGCCGTCAGCGATGGTGTCCGGCGGCCCCGCGACGGGAGGGGTTCCTTTTTGCTCGCCGCCGGTGTTTGCTCTGCACGGCGGAGAACGGGCATGCGAGGATCGCTGGGGGAAAAGATCGGTGAAGGCGCCTACTCCGAAGCCTACGCCTGGGCGCCGGGGCGAGTCGTCAAACTGTTCAAGCCCGGCTTGCCGCGGCGGATGCCCTGGTTCGAGGTGCACATGATCCGCGCCGTCCACGCCGCCGGCGCTCCGGTGCCGGAGGTGTTCGGAGAGGTGACCCTGGACGGGCGCTTCGGCATCGTGCTGCAGCGCCTCGACGGACCGACCCTGCTACAGCTAACCCGAACCGGCGCGGTGACGTTCGAACAGGCCGGCGCGATCGTCGCGGCTCTCGCCATGTCCATTCACAAGACGCCCCTGCCGCCGGAGGTCCTCTCCATGCGCGAGTATATGGAGGCTCAGTTGGAGCACGACGACGGCAAGCTGCCGAAGCACATCGCCACTGAAATCCTCGCGCTGATCGATCGCTTGCCGCCGGGCGACGGGCTCTGCCATACCGACCTGAGCCCCGGTAACGTGATCATGACAGCGGAAGGCCCAAAGCTGGTCGACTGGGTCAGCGCGATGCGCGGGCCCGCCGTCCTCGAGCTTGGGTTCTTGCGCGTGATCCTGTCCGAGCTCGGGCCGGAAGTCGCCGACAATCCGGAGCGGCCGCGCGCGACCAATGCGGCGGCGCAATCCGAATATGCCCGGCTCAACGGCATGTCTCTCGCGGATCTAACGGCGGCAATGGAGCCGTATTTGCCCATCGTCCGCACCTTCGCCGTTCTCGGCAACGCGGTGCCTTCGCTGCGGGAGCGGCTGATCCAGCGCATCGAAGCGACTCTGCGCTCGGAAGACTGAATGGTGACCTCTCCCCACGCTTCACAGCGCTCCGTCGCAATTCATCGAACTGGGTTAATTGCCTGGCGTTTTCGAACCTTGCTTGGGCCTCTGAGAGGGCACTGTCGATGGCGAGTCCCAGTCAATCATTTTCAAGCAAATGAGGAGTTCGACATAGCTTTGTACTTGCCCTGACCCTGCCATGAGTTCGCAACTTTCTCGCGGTCCCGCCGGGACAGTTAGCCAGATCGAGTTTAGCTGCTGCCGCGCAACCGCCTCGTCACTCACGCACTTGCTCGCGTCCTGGGGAAGTCCCGACGCTTTATCGTCAACGGAAACGTCCGCGCAAAGCGACTTGATGTCGAAGTTGGGAACACTGTCTGAAATTTGTACGGGCGGCTGACCAACGAGCGATAATGCCAAGAGCGCTGCCCTCATGAAATCTCCCTCCCCGTCCGGTGCGCCCAGCTGGAAGGCGGATTGAGCTGGGACTGACGCGGCTTCGGAGGCTGTAGCGGCCGCCCTCCGCCCACGACGTTACATTGCGCCTTTTTCCCAATTTCTATCCACTACGAACCGCAATGCTGCGGCGCGCTACTACTTTTGCGCATGCGATTTGCCTGCCCGTCTGTTGGTTAGGACCAGTTCCGAATGGCAATTGCCGCGGGCATTTGCCGATTTACGATGTGCTCAGTGAGACGTGATCGCTAACGCGAAAGGGCGCCTGTGACCGCGGTCCCTGCATGCTGGTGCTCTTGGCCATCGCGATGGTGTGGGGGTTGTAGCGCTGATCATCCGAGCAGAAGAGCGCCCCCGCCGACGACGAAGAAAACGATCGCTAGACCTATCAGGCCGTACTCGACGCCATCCATCCCGATCGACCATCGAACGAGGAACCAAGCAAGCCCCAGCTCAGGGGGTGAGCTGGGGCTGCCGGGGCTGGAAGGCTGTAGCGGCACAGCCTCTACTCACGACGCTACGACTTTCCCGGATTTGATCCACAAGAAACCGCTGTTGCTGCAGCGCGCTACTACCAATGCCCCACGCACGCGATCATACGGTCTCATACAGCGCACCGACGCCTGGCATGCCGCAGGTTACGGTGCGGCCACCCAGCCCATTTTGAACGGGGCTGCTTCTCAAGTTGTAGATCTGGGACAGAAGAATTGAGTTACTGGGCGTCGGCCATCTTCGATCGAGAAGCCTGCGGTTGCGCGTTGACTGCCGAGGGCCGGCTCGACGGCGACGCCGGTTCCTGCGATGAGACGGCGGCGTCGGGCGGCGCGCCCGGGGATGGTCGATGGGCAGCTGGTGCCGGAAGCACGATCACTTTCGCGCCGACTTTCACCCGATCATAGAGGTCCGTGACGTCGTCATTGGTGAGCCGGATGCAGCCGGACGAAACCCGCTTCCCGATCGTATCGGGCTTGTTGGTGCCGTGGATTCTGTATTCGGTATCGCCCAGATACATCGCCCGGGCACCGAGCGGATTGCCGGGGCCGCCCGCCATGAACCGCGGCAGATAAGGCTGGCGCGAAATCATCTCTGCCGGCGGACGCCAATCCGGCCACTCTGTCTTGCGGGCCACGACCTGTTCACCGGACCATGTGAAACCTTCGCGGCCGACACCAATGCCGTAGCGCATCGCCTGCCCGCCGTTCAGAACGAGATAAAGGAATGTGTTGCCGGTATCGATGACGACGGTGCCCGGCGGCTGGTGACTGACGTAGTCAACCACCTGTCGAGCGAATTTTCCGGGAGCGTCAGCGGCTTTTGGTGTTTCGATCCGGGGCGCGGGGACCGGGATCGGAACCGGAGCTGGCGCTGGCGCCTGAACCGCCGCCCCTACGTGAATGGGAGTCGACGGCGTTGGACTAGATGGTGCCGGCACCTGGTGCGCAGCTTGCTTCCGTATCGGTTGAACGCCCGCCGGCCGCCACAGCAAGCCGTACCCCAATGCGGCAGCGGCCACGACGCCAATTACAACTCTTCCGGCCACTGGTAGCGCGAGCGTCTCGGTCTTTCCACGTTTGGCCCGCTTACCCATACTTCTCCCCTGATCGCAATGCCCGGAAGGGGTACCCGGCAAATTTTAACAAGCTTCGAAGCAATGTCGCCCGGGCTGGAAATCGCCAAGCGTCGTTAACGCCAGCCCCTGTGCTGCAACACCCATCGTCCACATTCGATCGCCGGTTCGGGCAAAGCAAGGGCCGCCCAAAAGGCGGCCCTCGCGCAAAGATGCAACATCACTTCAACGTATAGGTACCAGTCTGGTGATTGCAGTCTTGAAAGGTTCCCTCTTTGATGACCGGGAAAGGCCCTAAGGGTTGTATCGTTGCGGTCATGACCATGCCGTCGTACTTCCCAGTCCCCGCGACTGTCTCTCTGGTTACCTTTCCTTCTGACGTCGAGAAGTACGAAAGTCGCTTATCACCGTCTCGGTCAATGGACTCGCAGACCGTGGTGCCAGTAATCTTCCCACCAAGAGATGCACTAACCCCTACGCACCGGAATGTATCTTTGTCGAAAAGCCCACCCGGAGGATTGCTTCGGATAGAGCCGGTATGCTCATAGCTTCGCGCGATGTGGGTCTTGGAAAATGAGATAGTGTTGCTCGTGCCCGACCAGCACGCCGTGTAATCGAAGTTGCCTTCTTTTGGGAGCTCGGCGGCGAAAGCAGACGGTGCCAACGCAAAGACGATCAACGCTAAGGGATACCTGCATGCGCTTTCCATAGTACCCTCCGTATGGATTGGCAGAACGAACGATGCCAACGCGAACGTGAGGGGACGCATTGATCCAGATCAATGGATGAAGACGAGGAAATGTCCGCGATGGGTCAAGGCTGCCCTGGCCAGTCCGTAGGATAGGTGGAGCGCAGCGATACCCATCATCCCACCGCGCAGCACAAGCTTGATGGGTATCGCTTCGCTCCACCCATCCTACGAAGCGGACAAAACAGGCGCTCTTGGCTATGTCGGCTAGGGGCTCAGAAGGCGATATCGCCGAGGTCGGGTCGGGTTGCCGCTTCGTCACCAAACGCTAGCGTCCCGGATCTTGATGAGTACCTGCCCTACTCGCCCCACTGCCGCGCCATGGTGGCGAGCGCGCAGCCCTCGCAGTAGCGGGCATCCTTGAAGTCGATCCAGTTGTGGGCGTAGACGCGCTCCGGCGGGATGCCGTAACGCGCGCGCAGCAGCTTCACCAGCACCCGCCAGGCCGCGACCTGTGCGTCGGTCGGGCCCGTCGTGACGTCGGGATAATTGCCGGAGAACTCGACGCCGATCGACGTATCCTTGTTCACCTGGTGATAGGTCTTGCTGTTGTCGATGTATTTGTTGTCGTTGCGATCGGCGCCGTCTGTGTGGGTCGGAACGAGGCTGTCGGCGACCGCCCAATAGACCGTGCCGTCGGTTTCGACCCAGATCATGACGCCGCGCCGGGTCGGGTTCTTGTGCTGCGCCTCGGCGCCGTATCGCGCCGAGCCCTGCGGCCCCTCGGTCTGGTGCACGATGATATTGCGCCAGGGATGCGATTTGGCGACGTCGCCCCAGGGCGCCAGCCAGACCATCTTCAAGCCGGGAATCTCGGGCGTGCCTTGCGATCGCGCGATGGCCGCGAGATCGGGCGTTTCGGCCGATGCGGCAGCGAACAGGACAAGCACAAGAAGTGCGGTGAGCAGGCGAGGCATCATCACGGAGATCCGGTGTCGTCTCTCGTTAGCACGCTCAGGCGCGCTTGCGCAGGCTCGCCTCGACCGTCTCGGGCGCCGGCTTCGGCTCGTAGGTCGCGTAGCCGTTCTTGCCGCCCTTCTTGGCGTCGTAGAGCGCGTGGTCGGCGGCGGCGACCAGGCGATCGGGATGCAGGCCGATCTCGCGGGTCCATTGCGCGACGCCGATCGAGACCGCGATCGGAATGTCCCTGCCGGTGCACTGCTCGGCATCGGCGCGGCAGACCTCGAGCACGCGGCGCGCGATCATCGCGCCTTCGCGCAGCGTCGAGGACGGCAGCACGATGCAGAACTCGTCGCCGCCGGTGCGGGCCAGCATGTCGCCCGGGCGGAGCCGCGTCTGCGCCATCAGCGTGAAATGCTGCAGGCAGGCGTCGCCGGCGGCGTGGCCATGGGTGTCGTTGATGCCCTTGAAGCCGTCGAGATCGATCACCAGCAGCGCGAACGCCTCGCCGTTGCGGTCGGAGCGCGCGCATTCCTCGGTCAGCCGCTGCAAGAGATGGCGGCGGTTGCCGACGCCGGTAAGATCGTCGAGCAGCGCGAGGTCGGCGACCTCGTTGCGCAGCCGGTCGATCGCCATCAGCAGGAAGCCGAAATTGAGCGCCATCGACAGGAACACCATCAGCAGGATCACCAGCGACTGCCCCGCAGAGAAGCGGACGAAGGAGAACTCGCCGGGCTGCAGCAGCGCGCCGACGGCACGCAGCGCATAGATGCCGATCAGCACGGAGGCGACGATGCCGGCGAGCCGGGCACCGGGGCTGACGCGGCCGTTCTCGGACGACAGCAACAGCTTCAGCGTCAGCGCGAACGGCGTGACCTGGGCAATGGTGTAGACCAGGATGCGCATCGGCATGCTGTCATAGGCGAAGATGAAGGTGCCGAGACCGGCGAAGGCCAGCGCCGTGGTCAGCAGGGCGGCGCGCCAGGTCGCAGGCTTGTCGTAGAACCGCTCGATGCCCATCGCGGCAAGGCCGGCGGCGAACACCATCAAGGTCCCGGCCGCAAGCAGCGGCAGCAGCGAGTCCGTCAGCATCACGCGAAGCATCGCGCAGCTGGCCCCGGCGGAGGCGACGAGGGCCGACGCGGTCCAGAACCGCGCCGCGCCGAAAGCAGGATAGCTGCGCGCGACATAGGCCCAGATCAGCCCGAGCGCGAGAAAATTGATAATGAATACCGTCCAAAGCGTCGGAACGCTCAACATCGCCCCTGTTCGAGAGCCGTATCGGCCTCGCCTCTCCTGAAATGACCGTCTGCCGCTAAAGCGCGATGAGATCAGGCTGAATCATCATCGCGCGTTAGATTCTTGTTTTGGCATGATCTTTTCGGAAAACCGCTTCGCACTTGTCCGGATCATGCCCCCGGGGCGCTTCCTCAAATGACAATCCCCGTTGTCTTACGGAACAGCATGCGGCCGCGCCGCTTAACGGAGCGTCACCCACAACGTGCCAATCCGCGCCGTGGTTTTGAATTGATGAAGATCTGCGCATCCGCCGTTTGCGCATCGTTAAGCATGACGGATGCGCCGACGCCGCGACGCGCGACATGCGCAACGCTTTGCGAAAAAGCTGGCGAAAACGCGTAACAGTTGTGGATAACACGATGACGGCGCCGTGACAGCACGCGGCAGCAGCCTCCGAATCTGCTGAGTTTGATATCGAGGATGTTGCGAGGCTGGCCCTCCGCCAAGCATGCCTCGGAGTCGCGTTCAATCCATGAAACCCTGAGAGGATACTATGGCTAAGAAAGCGAAGAAGGCGAAGAAGGCGAAGGCGAAAAAGGCCACCAAGAAGAAGGCCGCCAAGAAGTAACGAATTCCAGCCCGGGTAGCGGCGCTTGCCCTGCCCGGGCACCCGGACCGGGACAACCGGTCGCAGCGACGTCAACCTCGAATTCACCACCCTACATCGATCGGCCCCGAACTGACGGGCGCAAGGCAGCAGGCGCAACGCCTGCTTTTTTATTGCCTGCGTCCGGGCGTGACGGCCGCGACGTCAGCGCTCCGCCAAGGCGAGCCTGGCGCCGAGCAGGGCAAAGCCCGCGGCAAAGCTTCGCCGCAGCCAGGCCATCACCTTCGGCCGGGTGATGACGCGGTCGCGCACCGAGGCGGCGAACAGCCCGTAGACCGCGAACACCGCAAAGGTCATCGCCATGAAGACACCGCTGAGCTCGACCATCCGCGCCAGCGGGTGCGGCTCGTCGACCGCGATGAACTGCGGCAGGAAGGCCAGGAAGAAGATCGACAGCTTTGGATTGAGGATGTTGATCAGGATCGCGGTCACGATCACCCGCCGGCGCGAGCGCGGCTTGATCTCGGTGTCGACGGCAAGCGCGCCGCGCTCGCGCAGCGCCTGCCAAGCCATGTAGAGCAGATAGACGACGCCGCCCCATTTCAGCGCCGCGAACGCCACGGCGCTGGTGTGCAGGATGGCGGCGAGCCCGAGCATCGCCGCGATCATCTGCGGCACGATCCCGAGCGTGCAGCCGAACGCCGCCGCGACGCTCGCCCGCGCTCCCCGGGGTCAGCGCCACCGCCAGCGTATAGAGCACGCCGGTGCCGGGCGAGGCCACCACGATCAGCGACGTCAGCAGAAAGGACCAGGTCACTTCAAATCCTCGGCGGGCGGGACAGGCGGACGGGACATCGTCCGCCAATATCACGGCGACGGGGACGGCGGAAGCGGCTGCCGGCCTCCGCCCGGCGCCAGCGTCGACACCCCGTTATGACGACCTGCGCCATCCGCGATGCGAAAGCTCCGACGCCTTCATCTCGGCGACCCGGATCACGTCCAGCGGCGCCCAGGGCTTGGCCCAGAACAAGGCGCCTTCGGGCAGGCGCTGCCGCAGCGGCTTGCCCGAGGTGACGATCACGTCGAGATCGGGTCTGTACTTCTTCGCGGCATAAGCGAGCTCGATGCCGGTCATGTTTCCGGCCAATTCGACGTCGGTCATCATCAGCACGACGTTGTCGCCGTTGCCCTGCAGCACCAGCTCGGCGGCCTCGGCGCTCTCGCAGGCGATGACGTCGAACTCGCTCTCCTCCAGCAGCAGCCCGATCATCTCGCGCTGCATCGGGTCGTCCTCAACCACCAGGGCCTTCGCACGGTAGGGCTTTGACTGTCCCATGGGTGGCTCCCTTGGTTTGAATGCTTCGCTTCGAGCGCGTAACATAGATTAAATGCCCAAAATCACTGGATGGTTCAGTTCCAATTTGAGAAAAGCGTGGAAATGCCGTGTTCCTCGCTTGGCAACCACCACCCCCGTTGAGATGGAGCTCACCCGACATGACCGCGATCCCTGGATCCGCCGCTGCCGTGACCGGAGCCGCCAGCGGCATCGGCCGCGCGCTCGCGCATGAACTGGCGCTGCGCGGCTGCGATCTGGCGATCGCCGACCGCGACGAGGCCGGCCTGCAGGCCGCCGCCGCGGAGATCGCGAAAGCGAGCCCGCGCAAGGTCACCGTGCATCGGCTCGATGTCAGCGAGCCGGACCAGATCACGGCGTTCGCGGAGGCCGCCGTTACAGCGCACCCCTCGCTCAACATCGTCGTCAACAATGCCGGCGTCGCGCTGCTCGGCGAGTTCGGCGAGTTCGATCAGGCGCAGATGGAGTGGCTGTTCAACATCAATTTCTGGGGCGTGGTGCACGGCACCCGCGCCTTCCTGCCGCAGCTTTCGCGGCGGCGCGAGGCGCATATCGTCAACATCTCGTCGATCTTCGGCATCATCGCCCCGCCCGGCCAGAGCGCCTATTGCGCGGCCAAGTTCGCGGTGCGCGGCTTCTCGGAAAGCCTGCGCCACGAGCTTGCGGTGGCGAACAGCCCGGTGCGTCTGTCCGTGGTGCATCCGGGCGGCGTTGCCACCAGCATCGCGCGCAACTCGCGCGCCGGCACCGGCGTCACCGACAATGCCCGCCGCGCCGAATCGATCGAGCGCTTCGACGCACTGGCCAGGACCACGCCGACCGCGGCCGCGCAGCGCATCATCGCCGGCATCGAGAAGAACCAGCCGCGCATCCTGATCGGCAAGGACGCATACTTCATGGACCTGCTGCAACGCTTCCGCCCGGCGACCTACTGGAAAACGATGCAACGGATGATGGAGAAGACGGCGGCGCGGCGGATCGCGCGCGATGCCGCGAGTGCGAGCCAGTAGCACGATAGCGCGGAGTAACCCGCGCACCGCCGTCGTCCCGGCGAAAGCCGGACCCATAACCACAGGATTGGGTTGGTGAGGCACGCCGGGGGCCACAGCGTCGTGCAACACGGACATTTGTGGTTATGGGTCCCGGGTCAAGCCCGGGACGACACCGGGGATGTTGCACGGCCCGCGGGTCATACCATGCCTGCGAGTCACGCCTGCGCGTCATCGCGACACGAGATTACCCGCCCAGCTGCTTCTTCACCCGGAGCGCCAGTCGGAATAGCGGATCGCTCCGCTCCGAGGGATAGAGCGCGCTCCTCGCCACCTGCGGAAAATTATCATTCTTCCAGAACGACGCCGGCGCGAACGAGAATTTGGCGACCAGCCGCCGGCCGAAATCCATCTCGTAGGGAAAGTAGTTTTCCTTCTGCTCGGTGCCGGACATCTCCGGATACTCGCCGAGCAGATAGCCCTCCTGGATGTGCGGCCGCACCGCCGACGGCGGGCAGACGCTGGAGAGGCGCACGATCTGCAGGCCGGCCTCGGCGCTCGCGGTGATCGCGCCGCTCAGATTCGGCACGCCGAGCACATAGAGGAAGGCGGTGCCGGTCTCCGCCAGCGAGGCAAAGGAGGCGGCAATCCGAATCGAATGGGTGACGTCGAGCAGCGGCGTGGTGCAGACCTCGTAATGCTGCAGGATCGACCAGCGCAGGATGCGATGCCGCTTCAACCGCTCGAGCCCGAGCAGCTTTTCGCTGGCGTATTCGGCGATCAGGATCCGCTCGGCGCGTTGCAGCGCATCGAACCGCCCGACCAGCGTCGCTTGATCGGGATTGCCGCGGCCGCCGCGAAACAGCGTCGGCTTCAGCGACGAGTTGCGCTTGATGTTCCTGTAGTCGGCGCCCTGGCCGCGAAACAGGAGCACATGATCGCGGTTGAGGAATTGCAGCTCGGCGATCTTGGTGGCGAGCTCAAGATAGGAGCCGACGCGATGGCCCGGCCCCTCCCGCACCGCCGAGTTCTTCGCGACCTGGCATCCGCGGCGGTCGAAGAACGACCGGATTTTTTGGCTGCCGATGGTTTCCATGGAGACACCAGAATTCTCAACCCGTCATTCCCCGATGCGCAATTGCGCATCTGAGGGCAGCCCGCAGGGCTGAGCCCGGAATCCATTTTTCCATGCGTGATGCGGCCCGATGGAAACGATCGTCATTGCGAGGAGCTCGGCGACAAAATTGCGAAGCAATTTTGCGCTGAAGCGACGAAGCAATCCATCGTCTCGCATTTGCCGAAAGATGGATTGCTTCGCTCCGCTCGCAATGACGGATAAGGCCGCCGCGCCTTCACCGCCCCACGAGCTGATCGGCAAAATACCCGATGGTCTTGCGATAGATCACCGCCCTGTTCCACTCGCGCATCGCCTCGAAATTCGCGGTGCCCTCGCCATAGGGCGCGCCCATCTTGAAGCCACTGGTGTGCAGGAGGTTCGCGGTCGAGGCCAGCACGTCCGCGACCGAGTGGCGCAGGTCGACATGGCCGTCGCCGTCGAAATCGACGCCATACTTGATGTAGGACGACGGCAAGAATTGCGTCTGGCCGATCTCGCCGGCATAGGCGCCGATCATGTCGTTGAGACGGAGATCGCCGCGCTGCACGATCTTGAGCGCGGCGAGCAGCTCGCCCTGGAACAGGTCGGTGCGGCGGCAATCATGCGCCAGCGTCGCGAGCACGCGGAACACCGGCAGCTTGCCCATGTCGCCCTTGCCGAAATCGGTCTCGAGCCCCCAGATCGCGACCAGGATCTGGCGCGGCACGCCATACTGCTGCTCGATCTTCGAAAGCAGCGCGGCGTGCCGCTGCAGCATCGCGCGGCCGCCATTGATGCGCCCGGGCCCGACCCGGGTTGCGACATACTGCTCGAAGGTCTTGTTGAAGGTGTAGCGCTGCCGGCGGTCGAAGGCGAGCACCCCGCCATCCTGCTGCACGCCGCCGAGCGCCGCGGAGATCACGTCCTGCTGGATGCCGGCGCTCGCCGCCTCCTGCGAGAACGACTGGACGAAGGTCGGAAAACTGCCGCCGCAGCGCGCGGCGTAGGAGGGGGTGGCAAGCAGCAAGGCGCCGAACACAACCGCCAAACGACACCTGAGCATGCAAAAATCCCCCTGCTTCGATTGGCCGATCATGCCATGGAGCAAACGAGGCAGTCAAAGTGTCGGCACGACGCTCCATCCACCGCTGCCGCAGCTACGCGCCTCAATCCATGTTCGCACGGTGAATGACCACGCGCATCCATCAACCGATCGGCACGTAGCTGAAGCTCAATCCCTGAGCTGGCGCTCCAGGTCCACAAAATCGATCTCCGCCCAGCGCTCGGAAATCCTGCCGTCCTGAATCCGCCAGAACGTCATGCCGCGGAATTCGACGTGGCGGCCGGTTGGCTGAATGCCGCGCCACGGGCTGCGGTGCCGGCCACGCCAGACGAAGCGGCCGGCGACGATGTCGCGCTCGGCCACCAGGCATTCCGCCACCGCCGACAGGTCGGCGAAGGTCTCGTGCATCGCGGCCGAATGCGCGATCACGTCCTCGGCGCTCAGCCGCTTGCCCACCGCATGGTCGAAGAAGTCGGGCGCCAACTGCGCGCGGATCGCCTCGGGATCGTGGCGGTTGGTCACGGCGTCGTAATGCGCGAGCACGAGCGCCTTGTTGGCGTCGATTGTGGCGTGGGACATCGGCGTCGGTTCTCGAAGGAAAGGTTGTAGAAAGAGAGAGATGCGCCTCATACGCGAATCGGACGGGATGGCGCAAGTGACGATGGTCAGAACAAGCTCAACTTTCGGCCGTCGTTCGTTTGCGCGACGATACGAAAGACCGCTGCCGGAAAAGTGCGCTGGCGCGCGAGGCTCCACCGCCAGCCATTCCCTCACCTCTGCCCTCGCCTCTGCGCGAACGGCGGGCCGGCCGGCCGGCGGTAACATCGTCCGTTGGCTTGACTGCCGGTGGCATGCAAGCAGCGGTGCCCGGGCGAGCGACGCACCGCACGGCAGCATTTGAGGATGCGACGCATGAACGCCGAAGCCGCCGGCCGCGACCAAGAAGCACAGGCCGGACAAGCTGCTTCCGCCGGCAGGCGGCCGGTTGCGCTGTCTTGTTCATGCAAAGCCGCGCCGCTAAAGCCAGGCACGCCGGCTGCAACGCCGCCGTCATTTGGGGATGCCATCCGATGACGCGTTTGGGGATGAGGATGTGCTGCCGATGACGATCGCCTTGGGCTTCCCCTTGGGTTTCGCACGCGCGCGCAGGGCTGCCGCATCGATCGGTGTCGTGCTCGCGCTCGGCGCTGTTTTGAGCACAGCGATCGGCACCGCCGCCGCGCAGAACGCCCCCGCCAAGCGCGCGCCGGCGCAAGGCGCCGGCAGCACGCAGACGATCGCCGCGCAAATGAAGAACGCCATCGCGCTGACGCGCGGCGGCAAGTTCGACGCGGGCTATGCACAGCTGCTTGCAGCACTGGATGCCGCCGACAAGCTCGACGACGCCCAATTCGTCATGGAGCAGTATTTCGACGCGACCACGACGCTGCGCGCGGTCAAGCGCGACGATCTCGCCGAAAAACTGTTCGTGCGCGCGTTCCAGAGCAAGGCGGCGGCGCAACGGCCGCCCGGCAATGCCGACGTGCTGCTGATGTACGCGATCCTGCTGTCCGACCACGCCAGGATCGCCGAAGCCGTTCCGCTCTACATGAAGGCGATCGCGGCGTTCAACGCCTATTGGGGCGAAGGCTCCGAGGAATCGCTGATCGCGAGCGACAAGCTCGCGGTCGCGCTGTCCGCCAACGGCTCGGCGGCGTCGGCGACCAATTTGGGCCGGCACAATTTCGAGCGCGCGGAGAAGGCGCTGGGGCCCGACCATCGCACCACCTGGAAGCTCGCCAACAATTATGCCGACATGCTGCGCGAGATCGGCGCGCCGGCGAAGGCGCTCGAGCTCGATCTGTTCGCGATCGAGAAGCGCGCCAGACATTATGGCGAGAACCATCTCAACACGCTGGTGACGGTCAACAACGCCGGCCAGGATTTCCTCAATCTCGGCCGCTTCGACGACGCCCGCCGCTACTTCCGCCGCCACCGAGCGATCGCGGCCGCGATGGCGCCGAAGGATCCGAGCTTTGCCGGACAGGCCGACGGCTGGCTGTTCTACACCGACATGCTCGCCGCCGGCGATGCCGCGATCGCGCCGGCCGATCTGGGGCGGCTGGAGGCGATCGTCGCCAATGAGGCGAATTATGCGGATTTCCTGCGCATCAAATCCGCGGTGCTGGCTGCCGGCCAACGCGAGCAGCGCCGCGAGCGGGACAAGGGGATGCGGCTGCGCGAGACCGCGCTGGCGATCTCGACCCGCGCCTTCACCGCGCAGCATCCGATCAGCTTCGAGATCAAGCTCGGCATCGCGACCGCCCTGATCGCTGATGATCCGAGCCGCGCGGTGCAGGCCTTCGCCGCGCTTGACCGCGAGATGTTCGACTGGATGAAGCGCGAGGTCGGCACATCGGGCGATCGCGCCGTCGCCGAAGCGATCCGCGCCCATGCCGACCATCTCTTGTTCGCGTTCGGCCGCTTCGCCACCGGCGCCGGCTCCGCCGTGGCGCAGCCGGCCTTTGCCGCCGCCGTGCTGCGCTGGAAGACGCTCGGCGGCGCCGACGCCACGGCGCTGCGCCAGCTCGAGCCGGAGGTCGCCGGCAAGGACGAGGAGACCGCGACGCTGCTGCGGACGGCGCTCCGGCTCAACGGCGAGAAACAGGAGCTGTTCTCGTCGGGCAATATCGACGACTGGGCGAGGTCGGTGTGGGGGCGGCAGGACGCCGCCGAGAAGGCGCTGCAGAAGCGGCTCGATGCGATCGGTGCGAAGCGACCGCAAGACCCGATCCGTCCGTCACAGCTGCTCGCGGCGCAGGAAGCCGTCGTCAACTATTTCATCACCCGGCAATGGAAGGCGGATCGCCAGGCGAAAGACCCGTTGGCGGCGACCGTGCTCTACGCCATCGTCGAGACCGCAACGAGCGAGCCGCGCGTGGTCGATCTCGGCGATCCCGGCCGGATGGTCGACACCGGCGCGCGCACCGAGATCGCGCGGCTGCGCGCGACGCGGGCCGCTGCGCCGGATCCCGACACGCACGCGCCCGACGTCAAGGGCCGCTTCCAGAACCTCCGGGCGCGGCTGTTCGCGCCGCTGGAGCCGCTGCTGAAGGACAAGACCACGCTCTATGTCGTGCCGGACGGCTTCCTGTTCGCCGTGCCGTTCGCGCTGCTGCCCGGCAGTGGCGGCGGCCTGCTGGAGGACAAGTTCACGATCCGGATGCTGACCAGCCCCGATGCGCTGATCGCGATCCATGCGCGCGAGACGCTCGATCAGCGGGGCGCGATGCTGCTCGCCGGCGGCATCGAATACGGCGATCCGGGGCCGATGCCGCTGCCCGCGACCCGGACCGAGATCGAGGCGATCGCAAAACTCGCCCGCACCCGCGGCGCGCCGGTCGAGATGCTGACCGGACGCGGCGTCAGCGAAGGCACGCTGCGCGCGGCGATCGGCAAGGCGCGCATCGCGCATCTGGCGACGCACGGCTTCTATCGCGACGGCACGGCGTCGGGCCTCGATACGCTGTGGCAGAGCGGCATCGTGCTGTCCGGCGCCGGCGACAGCCGATTTCCGCTGCGCGACGAGAACGACGGCTATCTCTATGCCTTCGAATTGATGGACTGGGACCTGTCCGGGCTCGACTTGCTGGTGCTGTCGGCCTGCGAGACCGGCCGCGGCGACGAGAGCTTCGTCAGCGGCCTGCGCGGCCTGCCGACCGCGCTCGGCATCGCCGGCGCGCGGCGGGCACTGCTGACGTTGTGGCCGGTCGCCGACCAGGGCACCGCGAATTTCACCGTGCGGTTCTACGAGCACCTCGCGGAGGGCCTGACCTATTCCGATGCGCTGCGCCAGACGAGGCGCGATGCGCGCGACGGCAAGGTCGCGGGCGCGGGCGACGCCAGCGTGTGGGCGGCGTTCGTGCTGTTCGAGGGCTGAGCCGTATATGTCGTTGATGTGACCGGACGGGCACCGCGAGCGCATGCCGGGCCGAACTGCGCCCGGCGTTGCGCAAGGGCCGCACGCAACCCGATCGCGCAGGGCAGGTCGGCGCAGGGCAGACCGGCGGCGATTTGCTTTGACAGCGGCGCCCCGATCGAGGACAAGCCGCGCATGCCGAAAAAACCCGGGACCAATCCCAAAGGCGAATTCGCCTTCTTCAACGTCTTCTATGAAGACGGCTCGCAGCGCTCCAACCGCCGCGTGCCGTCGGAGCTCATTGGCGGGCTCGACGGCGACGAGCCGGTGCGTGCCTTCCTGCGCGAGCAGGACCGCGAGATCGCCGAAAAGGGCGGCCGCCCGCCGCTCGAGATCAAGTCCATCGAGCGCGTCGGCGCGAAGAAGAAGTAGCGGCGTCCACACAACTCTATCCACGTCATTGCGAGCGCAGCGAAGCAATCTCCTCGCAATGACGTCGGAGACGGATCAAAATGAAAACGGCGGGCCCAGGCCCGCCGTTGTTGTCTCGATGGATTGCCGGGTCGAGTCCGGCAATGACAATCGGAAATATTAGTTGTCCAGGAAGCTCCGCAGCTTCCGCGACCGCGACGGGTGCTTCAGCTTGCGCAGCGCCTTGGCTTCGATCTGGCGGATGCGCTCGCGGGTGACCGAGAACTGCTGGCCGACTTCTTCCAGCGTGTGGTCGGTGTTCATGCCGATGCCGAAGCGCATGCGCAGCACGCGCTCCTCGCGCGGGGTGAGCGAGGCCAGCACGCGCGTCGTGGTCTCGCGCAGGTTGGACTGGATCGCGGCGTCGATCGGCAGGATCGCGTTCTTGTCCTCGATGAAATCGCCGAGATGCGAATCCTCTTCATCGCCCACAGGCGTTTCGAGCGACAGCGGCTCCTTGGCGATCTTGAGGACCTTGCGCACCTTCTCGAGCGGCATGCCGAGCTTCTCGGCGAGTTCTTCCGGGGTCGGCTCGCGGCCGATCTCGTTCAGCATCTGGCGCGAGGTGCGGACGATCTTGTTGATCGTCTCGATCATGTGCACGGGAATGCGGATGGTGCGGGCCTGGTCGGCGATCGAGCGGGTGATCGCCTGCCGGATCCACCAGGTGGCGTAGGTCGAGAACTTGTAGCCGCGGCGATATTCGAACTTATCGACCGCCTTCATCAGGCCGATATTGCCTTCCTGGATCAGGTCGAGGAATTGCAGGCCGCGGTTGGTGTACTTCTTGGCGATCGAGATCACGAGCCGGAGGTTGGCTTCCACCATCTCCTTCTTGGCCTGACGGGCCTCGCGCTCGCCCTTCTGCACGCCGTGCACGATCTTGCGGAATTCGCCGATCTCGAGCCCGGTGAGCGCCGCCAGCGACTGGATCTCGTGGCGCAGGTCCTTGATGCGGTCCTTCTCGTGATGGACGAAGTTCTTCCAGCCCTTGGCCGACAGCTTGGAGACGCGGTTGAGCCAGCGGGGGTCGAGCTCGGAGCCCTGGTAGTTGCGCAGGAAGTCCTCGCGCGCGACGCCGTGGCTGTCGCCGAGGCGCAGCAGGCGGCCCTCGAACGAGACCAGCTTCTTGTTGATGTCGTAGAGCTGCTCGACCAGCGAATCGATGCGGGCCTGGTTGAGGCGCAGCGACTTCACCTCGACGATGATCTCGTCCTTCAGCTTCTTGTACTTGCGCTCCTGCGAGGGCGACAGCGACTCGCTCTGCAGCTGGTTGGCGATGTCCTGCTCCTGCAGGCGGCGCAGCTTCTTGTACTCGGACGCGATCTTGTCGAAGGTCTCGACCACCTTCGGCTTCAGCTCGGCCTCGATGGCGGCGAGCGACATCTGGTTCTCGAACTCGTCGTCGTCCATGTCGCCTTCGGCGGCGGCCTCGGCGGGATCCTTCTCCTCGGTGGCGGCTTCGCCACCGGCGGGCGCGGCGCGGAACGGGGTCGGCGACGGCGGCGCTGCCGGCGGCGCGACATGGGCCGGCGCACCGGCCTGCGCGTCGCCGCCATTGCCCTCAGCGGCGGCACCCTCGGCGCCGTTGTTGCCGATCAGGTTCGGATTGATGCCGCCCTTGGACTCGGGGCCGGCATAGGTGGCTTCGAGATCGATGATGTCGCGGAGGAAGATCTTCCCTTCGTTGAGCTCATCGCGCCAGATGATGATGGCCTGGAAGGTCAGCGGGCTTTCGCAGAGGCCCGCGATCATCGCCTCGCGGCCGGCCTCGATGCGTTTTGCAATCGCGATTTCGCCTTCGCGGGAGAGCAGCTCGACGGTGCCCATCTCGCGCAGATACATGCGCACGGGATCGTCGGTGCGCTCGCCGGGCTCCGACTTCTTGACCTCGGTGACGGCCTTCTGCGTGACCTCGACGAGTTCGTTATCGGTCTCGTCGTCGCCGTCGTCCTTCTCGTCCTCGCCCTCGCTGTCGTCGGCCTCGGTGACGTTGATGCCCATGTCTGACAGCATCGACATGATGTCTTCGATCTGTTCGGGCGACGTCGTATCGGAGGGCAGCACTTCGTTGAGCTGATCGAAGGTCACGAAGCCGCGCTTCTTGGCCTGCTTGATCATCTTCTTCACCGCGGCATCCGACAGGTCGAGCAACGGCGACGGCGCGTCAGCGGCATCCTTCTCAGGAGCATCCGCTGCCTTGTCGTCTTTTTCCTTGTCCTTAACCTGCAGCGTCTTTGCCTTGGTGGCCATTCACTAAGCTCCCGAAACGCGGTCATGCAAAATGGCGCCACGCACGCGCATCCGCACGAAATCTAGATTTACTCTCTCGACGCACAAAGGGCGGCGCAATATCTCGCCACCCCTGTCATCCGTCTCGACGGTTTCCAATCTGCAATAGCCCGTCGCGTCTTCCGTAAAAGTGGATACCGGTTTTACGATCGGAAGACGCGACAGATCTAGATCTGACGCATTTTCTGACGGCGAACCGGGAACCACTTCGCCTGAAAATGCTACGGTAGCTATTAAGTTTCGCTTAACCCTGTTTTTGCAGCCAAACCATGGATTTGGCGAGTCTTTTTGCGGGTGCGGCCAGCGCCGTCCGCAGCATTTTTGTTATCAGACATTACGCTGGAACCGGCCCGATAATTCGCCGAACCCTTCAATCAGGGCTTCGGTCCCGTCGGCTTCTGCCATCCGGGCCTGGATATCCTGCAACCATGCCAGATTGGCCTCGCTGGAGTCTTCAGCCAAAGCCGCTTCCGCATCTTTTCTTTCCCTAAGTAAGGCGTGGGTTTTCTGATGCAAGGCAACGAGTTGACGCCAGGTTGATAAAACATCCTCGCGCGCCGCGCCGATCTGCGCGCCCCACACCGCCTGGGTTGTGATCGCCCGCTCAACCCTTTGAAGAATCAAGGATAATCCGCCCGCTTCGAGGTCGGCCCGCATCTTCTCGGCCTGCTCCTCGGCGTCGGGGGAATGGTGATGGTCGTGGGCAAAGGCGGCGATGATGGCGGCCCTGAGCTTGTGGGCCTCGGGATGGGCGAGCTCCAGCGCCGCCACCTCCTCGAGATGGTCGTGCAGCAGCCAAGGGTGGTTGATCAGCGACTGCAGGATCAGGGCCTCGCGGCGCGAGATCGCGCTGCGCTGGCCGCGCATGATCGGGCTGTTGGCCAATTGGGGGCTGGCGGCCTGATAGGGACCCCGTGAAATCCCGGGGGTGGCACCGAACCGGCCGCCCTGCGGGCCTCCCTGTCGGCCGTTTTGGGCAGGTCCCCGGGGGACAAACTGGCGGGGTGATTCGCCGCCGCGGCCGCCGCCGAAATTGCCCCTTCCGTAGCCGCCGCGGCCATAACCGCCGCGTCCGCCCTCGGGCGCAAAATTGCGCTGCAGCCGCTCCTGCAGGTCCTGCCGGTAATAGCGGCGCACCACCTCGTCACGGATGCCATTGGTGAGCTCGCCGATCCGCGCCTCCAGCGCGGCGCGGCGCTCGGGCGTATCGAAATTGCCGCCCTCGATCTCGCGCGACCAGATCATTTCGGCGAGCGGACGCGCGGCCGAGATCACGTCCTCGATCGCGCCGCGGCCGCCGGAGCGGGCGAGATCGTCGGGGTCCTGCCCTTCCGGCAGCAGCGCAATCCGCAGGCTCTTGCCCGGCTTGAGCTGCGGCAATGCAAGGTCGGCAGCACGATAAGCCGCCTTCTGTCCGGCGCGGTCGCCGTCGAAGCAGAGGATCGGCTCGTCGACCATCTTCCAGAGCAGGCCGAGCTGGTTCTCGGTCAGCGCGGTGCCAAGCGGCGCGACGGCGCCGGGAAAGCCCGACGTGACCATGGCGATGACGTCGACATAGCCCTCGACGACGATCAGTTGCGCGCCGTCATGCGCGGCCTGCCGCGCGGTGAACAGATTGTAGAGATTGTCGCCCTTGTGAAACAGCGTGGTTTCCGGCGAGTTCAGGTACTTTGCCGGAACGTCCTTTTCGAGCGCACGCCCGCCGAATGCGATGACGCGGCCGCGGGCATCCGTGATCGGGAACATGACGCGGTCGCGGAAGCGATCGAACGGCACCGGCTTGTCCTCGCCGGACACCAGAAGCCCGGCCTCTACCATGTCGTCGCTGGAGATACCTAGTGCGCCGAGATGCTCCTTCAGCGCGAAGCGATCCGGCGGCGCATAGCCCATCCGGAACTGGAGCTGGGTCGCCGGCGAGATGGCGCGGTCGGCAAGATAGCCGCGCGCCTTGGCGCCGCCCCGCGAAGCCAGCGTGTCGGCGAAGAACTTGGTCGCCAGTTCCATCACGTCGTGCAGGGTGCGGCGGTGCTGCTCGTGTCGCGCGGCATCGGGCGTCACCGCCGGCAGCGGGACACCCGCCATCGCGGCGAGACGTTCCACCGCCTCGGGGAAAGTCACGCCCTCGGTCTTCATCAGGAAGTCGAAGATGTTGCCATTCAGCCCGGACGAGAAGTCGAACCAGGCCTGCTTCTGGTCGTTGACGAAGAACGACGGCGTCTTTTCCTGCTGGAACGGCGACAGCCCCTTCCACTCCCGGCCGGCCTTCTTGAGCTTGACGCGCCTGCCCACGACTTCCGAGACCGGAAGCCGGGCGCGCAGCTCATCGAGGAATTCGGGCGTGAAACGCATCAGTCAGGATTTTGGGCTCGGGCGGCGAATCGCGGACAACCGGTTAGCCATATAGCGGCACGGCCCGCCATGCCGAACAATGTGGGGCTTTTCCGGGCTATTCACAGGTCTGGCCCGTCGCGGCTCCGTCGAGCGGGTTACCCCCAAATCCACGGTGGAGAGCCTGTGCGGCAAGCTTGCCCCCTCCCCGCTTCCGGGATTGGATAGGCCATGTTCACGACATTCAGAGGCGGACAGAGCGGCGGCTGGCAGGTCACGTCCATCACGCGGGTGAAGGGCGAGACGCTGCCGAAGGTCGCGGCGTTGTCGATCGTTGCGAGCGAATCGATCGCGCTGCCGCTGCTGCCGGCGCAGACCTCCTGGCGGCTAGCCGGCGTCGCCAGCCATCTGCGCTACACCGAGAAGGAGGAGCGCGAGAAGCTCTTGGCCGTGCAGGCCGGGCTCGGCCGCAGCGAGGCAACGCACGCGGCGCTGATCCCGATCCGGAAATCCGCGGCGTGGTGGGAGCTCACGCAGGAGGAGCGCCGCAAGATCTTCGAGGACAAGTCGCACCACATCGAAGGCACCCTGAAATTCCTCCCCGCAATCGCCCGCCAGCTGTTTCATTCGCGCGACCTCGGCATGCCCTTCGACTTCCTGACCTGGTTCGAATTCGCCCCCGACCACGTCACCTTGTTCGACGAACTGGTCGGCATGCTGCGCGCGACCGAGGAATGGAGCTATGTCGAGCGCGAGGTCGACATCCGCGTGGTGCGGGAGGATTGACTTCTCTTTCGTGGTGGCCGGCACAGCCGTCAGAATGACGGCGTCGCTTCCGCTCGCCTATGACCCGGCAATCCATCAAGAGAATGACTATTGCGAAGTGAGATGGATGCCCGGGTCAAGCCCGCGCATGACGAAACATGCGGTACGTCCGAGCGCTAATGCTCGAGGAATTTTCCTGACGCGATCCGCGGCAGCTCGGTGACCGGCCAGTTGTAGAGATAGGTCCACGCCTCGCTCACATTGCCGTCGGCGAGCGTGACGGCAAGCATCTCGCGGACATATTCGGTCGGCGGCGGAAAGCCTTCGCCGCAGGCTTCGTACATGTCGAATTCACGCAGCATGGCCTCACGCTCCCGCAAGCGGAACAGCTCACCATGCACGATGTCCGCCGGATCGTCCGACACCACGAGGCCCGGATAATGCTTCACCAGATAGAGCCGGCCGCGGCACTGCGCCGGCCCGAGGAATTCGGCATTGCCCGCGAGCAGCTTCGCCATCGGATGGTCGAAGCCGCGCATCAGCGTGCCGTAGACGAAAAGAATATCGGAGGTCATAGGTTCAGTTGTCATTCCGGGATGGTCCGAAGGACCAGACCCGGAATCTCGAGATTCCGGGTCTGGTGCCAACGCACCATCCCGGAATGACAGAAAATCCCGGGGGACGCTAGGCCGCCGCCACCTCGTCCGTCACCACGACGAACTTCGTCAGCGTCATGCGGCCGAAGCTCGTGGTGAGGGCGACGTCGGCGGCGTCGCGGCCGGTCGCCATCAGGATGCGGCCGATCCGCGGCGTGTTGTGGCGGGCATCGAAGGTGTACCACTGGCCCGACAGATAGACCTCGAACCAGCCGGAGAAATCCATCGGCGCCGGGTCCGGCGGCACGCCGATGTCGCCGAGATAGCCGGTGCAGTAGCGTGCCGGAATGCCCATGCAGCGGCAGAAGGTGAGCGCCAGATGCGCGAAGTCGCGGCAGACGCCGGCGCGGCTTTCATAGACGTCGTGCGCCGACTTCATGTGATGGGCGTGCTGATAGCCGAACGTCACGTGGTGGTGCACGAAATCGGTGATCGCCTGCACCCGCGCCCAGCCCTGCGGTGTGTTGCCGAACAGCGACCAGGCGACATCGGTCAGCTTGTCGGTCTCGCAATAGCGGCTCGGCATCAGATAGAGCAGCATGTCGTCCGGCAATTGCTCGACCGGCAGCTGCTGTCCAGCCGGATTGACGATGTCAGGCAGTCCGGAATCGCGCACCAGCGCGCTGCCGCGGAAGGTGACGCCACCGCTGGGGGCAACGAGCCGCCCGCAGACATTGCCAAAGCCGTCGCGATAGAGGCCGATCGGCACGTCCGGTTCGGTCGAAAGGCGCTCCGTGCCGACGATGTCAGCGTAGCGCGACGGATGGATCGACAGCATGATCACCATCGGGGTCGGCTGCGCCGCCGTGTAGGTGATCTCGAAGCCGACCTTGATCTGCATCGTCAGGCCGTCTCCTGCTCCGCGTTCTCGCCGACCGAGACCACCTTGATGTCGACATCCATGCCGAGAAAGGCGTCCGCCGCGCCGAGATAGACGCCGTGCAGCGGGATCGCCTGGCGCGGGTCGCGCGCCACCGCGACGCGGATCAGATCGCGCGTGCCAACGATGCCGTTGGTCGGATCGAACTCGATCCAGCCCGCGCTCGGCAGATAGACCTGCACCCAGGCATGGGTCGAGCCGCCGCCGACATAGCCGTGCGCGCTGCCGGGCGGCATGGCGAGATAGCCGGAGACGAAGCGCGCGGCGACGCCGAGCCGGCGCAGCGCCTCGATCATGAACAGCGCATAGTCGCGGCAGGTGCCGGACTGCGTGCGCAGCGTGTCGAGCGGATGTTGGGTGCCCTGCTCATAGCGCTTGCGATAGCTGAACGCCTCGCGGATGCCGTGGGTCATGCCGCTCAGGATCTTGAAAGTCGGCGTCGGCGCCTCGACATCGAGGAAGCGCCGCGCCCAGGCCGACAGCTCACCGTTCGGGTCGCCATATTGCGGCGTAATGAACTGCTGCAGGTCGGGGAATTCCTCATCGTCGTAGAGGAACGGATAGAAATAGGCGGGATCGTCCGGCGTCAGCGCAAACGTATCGGCCGGATTGTGCTCCACCGTCGCGGTCGAGACGAAGGACAGCATGTCGGCGCGCTCGTCGAAGGCGGCGATCGCCATGCTGTTGCCGAACACGTCGTGGATCCAGCGCAGCGACATCGGCTGTGGATCGATCACAAGTGCGCTGTCGAGCACGCGCAGATCATGGCCGTCACGGGGGCGCAGCATGATGCGGTGCTCACCGAACGCCACCGGGCGCGCGTAGCGATAAACGGTCTTGTGATGAATAGTCAGCAGCGGCATCTTCAAACAATCATCGTGATTTCGGGCTGCATAATCTATAGAGAAAGCTGCCCGATTCCAGATCAGCATGCCGCCTGAATAGGCAAAGTTGAGGAAAAAAGCCCTTGAATTACGGAGGCGGTCCATCGTTCCTGCTCGCGAGCACCGACGCTTCACCGGTTCTTGAACACAATGCCGGCGGCCGCTCGCCGTTCCTGTTCACCTGCGACCACTACGGCAGGCTGATTCCCTCTCCGCTCGGCGATCTCGGCCTGCCCGAAGACGAACTCGTGCGGCACATCGCCTGGGACATCGGCATCGCCGGCGTCGCAACCCGCCTCTCGGACCGGCTCGGCGCGCATTTGATCGCGCAGCGCTATTCGCGGCTCGTGATCGACTGCAACCGTCCGCCGCATGTCGCAAGCTCGATCCCGCTGATCAGCGAGGCCACCACGGTGCCGGGCAATGAAGGCCTGTCGCGCGAGGCCGCCGAGATGCGCCACGCGCAGATCTTCGATCCCTATCACAAACGCATCGACGAGATCATCGACGCGCGCGCGCGTCGGGGCCTGCCGACGCTGCTGGTGTCGCTGCACAGCTTCACGCCGATCTACGCCGGCATCGCGCGACCCTGGCACATCGGCACGCTCTACCACCGCGACACGGTGCTGCCGCCGCTGCTGCTGAAGCATCTGCGCGCCGAGGGCGATCTCGTGGTCGGCGACAACGAGCCCTATGCGGTCAGCGACGAGACCGACTACACGATCCCCGTGCATGGCGAGGCACGCGGCCTGATGAACTCGGGCATCGAGATCCGCCAGGACCTGATCTCCGACCAGGCCGGCGAGACCGCGTGGGCCGAACGGCTGGCGCGCATCCTCGGCGAGATCGAGGCGACGCTGCGCACGGAAGCGCTGATCTAGTGTCCTGAACCAGAAGTTCGCAACATCGGGGCTTGTTTTGCCGGGGCATTGTAACGGCAGAAGCGCTCGATGGAAGCAAGGATATCATCGGCGGATTTGGTCCATCGGAACGGTTTTGGATCGGCGTTGTGTCGTTCGATGAACGAGGCGATGTCCGCCCTGAGGGCGGCTACGCTGCGATAGACGCCGCGCCTGATCTTCTTATCGGTGAGGAGCGCGAAGAAGCGCTCGACTTGGTTGAGCCATGACGAACTGGTCGGGGTCAGGTGCACGTGCCAACGCGGCCTTTTGGCGAGCCATCTCCGGATCATTGGGGTCTTGTGCGTGACGTAATTGTCCATGACGAGATGGACGTCGAGTTCGCGCGGTACGGCAGCCTCGATCTCGTCAAGGAACTTGCGGAACTCGGCGGTGCGGTGGCGCCCGTAGCATTTGCCGATGACCCGTCCCGTCGCAATATCGAGGGCGGCGAACAACGATGTGGTGCCATGCCTTTTGTAGTCATGGCTCCTTCGGGCCGCCTGGCCGGGACGCATCGGCAGCAACGGCTGGCTGCGGTCCAGCGCCTGGATTTGGGACTTCTCATCCACACACAGAACGATGGCGTGCTCGGGTGGTGAGACGTAGAGGCCCACGACATCGCGCACTTTGGCCACGAAGTTCGGATCGGTCGAGAGCTTGAACGTCTCCATCCGGTGCGGCTGGAGCCCGAAGGCCCGCCAGATGCGTTGGACCGTCGATACCGATAGGCCGCTGGTCTTGGCCATGTCGCGGGAGCTCCAATGAGTGGCGTTCTCAGGGCAACTCTCCAACGTCCTCACGATCACGGCTTCGATGCGGGCATCGTCAATCGTGCGCGGCGCGCCGGAACGCGGCTCGTCGTGCAGCCCGGCCACACGCTGTGCCATAAAGCGCCGCCGCCACTTGCCTACGGTCTGCCGGTCCAGCCCGAGCTTGACCGCCACTTCCGTGTTCTGACCACCTTCCGCACAGGTCAGCACGATCCGGGCTCTCAGAGCCAGCGCCTGAGCCGTCTTCCGCCGCATCGTCAGCGACGTCAGTTCAGCCCGCTCATCATCACTCAATATCAGGGGGGCAAGTTGCTGGACCGCCATTGGAGACTCCGCCGCTGTTTGCCTCCATCCTTGGCACAGCGACGCGAATCTACTGCGAATCTATGATTGCGAACTTGTGACTCGGGACACTAGCGACTGACGGTCAGCCAGGGCGTGGCCTCTAGCCCGAAGGCGGCTCGACGTGCTTTAATTGGCTGGGTTGAACTTCCAAGTTAGGGTAGTCCGTGGCGCCCGAGCGAGTGGAAAGGCGACTGGCAGCAGTGCTGGCGGCAGATGTCGCCGGCTACACTCGCCTGATGGGAACGGACGAGGAAGGCACGCTCGCGCGGCTCAAGGCGGCCAGAAAGAATCTCATTGATCCAACGATCGCCGCTCATCGCGGCCGCATCGTCAAAACGACCGGCGACGGCATGCTGGTCGAATTCGGCAGCGCCGTCGATGCAATGCGCAGCTCTGTAGAAGTCCAGAGCAGGATGGCGGAGCTTAACGCATCCGCACCGCAACAGCAGCGGATCGAATTTCGCATCGGCATTCACGTCGGCGACATCATCATCGACAACGACGACATCTTCGGCGACGGCGTCAACATCGCCGCGCGGCTGGAGAACATCGCGGACCCGGGCGGCATATGCCTGTCCGACGACGCCTACCGGCAGATCCGGGGCAAGGTCGATGCAGCCTTCGAAGACATGGGCCAACAGAATCTGAAAAACATCACTGAACCGATCCGCGCCTGGCGAATGAAGATTGGCGCCAGACCTTCGCCTGAGCGCCATCCAACTCCCGCCGAATCGCATCACATGCGCCCGCTTTCGGGAAAGCCCTCCATCGCGGTGCTGCCGTTTCAGAACATGAGCGGAGACAACGAGCAGGAGTATTTCGCGGATGGGATCGCGGAAGACGTCCTTACGACCCTGTCAAAGATTCAGGAATTGATGGTGATAGCTCGCAACTCGAGCTTCGCGTTCAAGGGGCAGAACCGGGACATTCGCGAAATCGGGCAGATCCTGGGTGCTCGTTATCTGCTGGAGGGGAGCGTTCGAAAGATCGGCAATCGCATCAGGTTGACGGCGCAGTTGATTGATGGTCGAGACGGCGGTCATCTCTGGGCGGATCGCTTTGACGGAGACCTGGACGACGTGTTCGATCTCCAGGACCGAATTACGCAAGAGATCGTCGAAGCGCTTGAGGTCCAGTTGACGGTCGGCGAACGCGCGAGGGTGTGGAGAAAGCGCTCGGGCAGTCCGCTGGCTTATGAGTATGTCTTAAAGGGACGCGCCCTGTACGTTCATTTCGCAAGGCAAACTCACGCACAGGCCCGGAAGCTCTTTGAACAGGCGCTCGAGATCAACGGCTCGTTTATGCCTGCGCTCTACTTGTTGGGTCTGACCCTGACTGACCAGGCGCGCTTCGGTTGGATCAAGGATGAAAATGAAGCGTATCAAGCCGCACTGGGCTGCGCTGATCGGGCTCTCGCCGCCGACCCCAGCTTCGGGGAAGCATACCTGGTGATCGGCTATGTTCGTACCTATCAACGCCGTCATGATGAGGCCGTGGCAGCAGGAGAAACCGCGATCAGCCTCGCTCCCAGCAGCTCTGACGCCCATCACATGGCGGGCATGTACCACGGCTACGCCGGCAATTTCCGAAAAGCCGTCCTCTACGAGGAACACGCCCAACGGCTCAGTCCGATTGAGCGCAACGAATCCATGGTGGACGAAGCGCGCGCAAGATTTCATCTCGGAGATTTCGCGGCGGCGCACGATATAGCCTCCCGCGTTCTGAGGCAGCGGCCGTTCTGGCTGACCGCGCAGTCGACACTCATAGCGGCGCTTTGGAATCTCGGCCGGCAAGATGAAGCGCGCATGATCTCAAGCGACTTGCTGGCGGGCCACCCCAATTTCAGCCTGGCCCGCTGGGCCAGGCTGCTTCCGTATCGCCGACAAGGCGACCTGGATGCATTGGTCAATCCGCTACGCATGGCGGGGCTCCCGGAGTGAAGACCTGTCATCTTACAATGCCGGCGCGACGCCACACGCCAGACACCTGCGCGGCCGCGACTGCTATTCGATTGCTCGTTCGGCTTCTTGCGCATCTCCGCGGATGAGACACCGCAGGGATCGGCATATTCCGATTGGACCGGCTTTGCTGATTGCCCGGCCGGTTCGAGGCGCGATCAGGCGAACCCGATCAATTCGGCTGGCGCCGCCAGATGAACACCAGATAGAGCAGCACAGGCAGGCCGAGCCCGGCCCACGAGACCGCATCCCACCAGCCGTCGCCGACCAGCGCGCTGATCAATCCGACCGTGCTCACGATCGCGATGACGAGCGGGACGGCGAAGATCTGGGTCAATGAACGATGCGAGACCATGCTGACGTCACGACGATAATGCGGGGTTGTCGAGGGAGGCGGCGTTGGCGATCGCGCGTTCCTGGCTCACGCCGGCCTTGCGGCGACGCATCCACAGATACACGCCGGTCACGAGGATGAGGATGGTCAGGATGTCGAGCAGCGCCCAGACGATCTTGAGCGGCATGCCGCCATAGTCGCCGAAATGCAGCGGCTGCGAGACGAACAGGGTCGTCACATACCAGGGCATGTCCCTTGTGTCGGTCAGCTTGCCGGTTTCTGCGTCGATCAGCGCCGGCTTGAGCAGCCGCGAGGTCAGCGGCGTATCGCCGTGCAGGAACACCGCATAATGACTCTTGCTGCTGAACAGGGTTCCCGGGTAGGCGACGAAGCTCGGCGTCATGCCGGGCACCGCATGGGTGGCCACTTCGACCGCCGCATTCAGCGAGGTCAGCTTCGACGGCACCGGCCGGTCCTTGTACTGGGCGGTCATTTCGGCGAGCTGGCCGAACTGCCACATCTTGAGCACGAGATCGGCCCAGGTGTTGATGACCCCGGTGAAGCCGACGACCAGCGTCCAGGCGACGAGCAGGATGCCCGCGAGATTATGGACGTCGAGCCAGCGCACGACGCGGGTCCGTTGCGCGCGATAGGCGCCGAAACGCAGTTTCCGCATCGACGGCGCATAGACCACGATGCCGGAGATGATCGCGACGCAGAACAGGATCCCCATCAATCCGAGGAACAGCTTGCCGGGCAGGCCCGCGAACATGTCGGTGTGCAGCTTCAACATGATGTAGGTGAAGCGGCCGGTCACGTCGGGCGCATCGAGATAGGCGCCGGTATGGGTGTCCATCCGGATCAGCAAATTATTGGTCGGATCGGCATCGATGGTCGGGCCGACGCTGACGAACATCGCGCTCGGATCGTCGCGATCCCAGATCAGGAAGTGAGGCACCTTCCCGGGCGCCTGCGCCAGCGCGTTGAAGAGCAGACGGTCCAGATTGGCCGGCGGCGTGCCTGGCGGCACGTCGGCCGGCTTGACCTGGCTGTGCAGGAGATCGTCGATCTGCTCGTGGAAGATCAGCGGCAGGCCGGTGATGCAGAGCAGCAGCATGAACAGCGTGCAGATGAGGCTGGTCCATTTATGAACAGCGCCCCATCGCCGCAAGGATCTGGTCGTCGCAGTCAATTTCGTTACCTAAAGCGCGATGGGATCAGGTTGGATCGTCATCGAGCTTTAGCCTCTTGTTGAAGCATGATCTTTTCGGAAAACCGCTTAGCACTTTTCCGGATCATGCTTTAGTTCCAGGTGTACTTCATCGTGCCCAGCACCGTGCGGCCATTACTGAGGCCGCAATAGGGAAGCCCGGTCAGGCAGGATGCAACGTAGAAGTGGTCGGTCAGGTTGGTGACGTTGACCTGCGCCTTCCATCCCCTCAGGTCCGGCCGCAGATAGGCGAAGTCGTAGCTGACCGACGCATCGAGCAAGGCATAGGAGGGAATGACAAAGGTATTGAAGTTGTCGCCGTAGGTCTCGCCGACATAGCGCACGCCGAGGCCGAGCCCAAGGCCCGCGAGCGCGCCGTCATACCAGCTATACTTGCCCCAGACCGCGACCTGGTCCTGCGCCGTGTTCATCATGTACTTGCCGGCATAGCCGGCAATGCTCGTCGTCACCCGCGGGTCGAGATGGGTGTATCCCGCCGTGATCTCGAGCTCGCGCGTGAGATTGCCCTTCAGCTCGAGCTCGAGGCCGCGGACGCGCACGGCATCGGTCTGCACGTTGAACAGCGGGTTTAACGGATCGGCCGTCAATACGTCCTGCTGACGGATATCGAACGCCGCGGCCGTCACCATGAAGTTCGAGCCGTTCGGCTTGAACTTGACGCCGACTTCCGCGCCCTCGCCCGTCGTCGGCCTGAACGACCGGCCGGCGCTGTCGGCGCCGAGGTTGGGCGTGAACGAGGTCCCGTAGCTGACATAGGGCGCGAGGCCGATATCGAACAGGTAGCTCAGGCCGATGCGCCCGGTTTGCGCCGAGTCATCGCGCGAATAATGGCCGGCCGGCGGATAGAACGCCATGCTGGTGAAGCCGGAGCTGACCCAGTCCTGGCGGCCGCTCATGGTCAGCGTCCAGCGATCGAGCTTGATCTGATCCTGCAGATAGGCGCCGAGCTGCGACTGCCTGTCGTCGCGCAGAATGAAAGGCGCCAGCGAGCTGGCTAACGGAACGGCGGTGCCGTAGACCGGGCTATAGGCATCGATCGGCGCAATCGGCGTCGTGCGATAGTCCGTGTTCGCCCACAGATCGAAGTAGTCGACGCCGGCCAGCACCTTGTGGACCAGCGGCCCGGTGGCGAAATCCGCCTGCAGCTGATTGTCGAGCGCGACATTGGCGGCGTTGGCCTTGACGTAGTTGTAGGTGCGCGCGACCAGACGATCCGTCACCATGCCCTCGGTCCGCACCGATGCGAGGTCGTTGCTGACCTGGGTGTAGCGGAGGTTTTGCCGGAACTGGAAGATGTTGTCGAAGCGATGCTCGAACGCGTAGCCGACCGCGAACTGCTCGAGATGATAGCCATCCAGCCCGGGCTCGCCGAGGTAACGACTGTAGGGAATATGTCCGTTGGGGTTGGGCAGGAAGGACACCTGTCCCGGGACGTATTGCTGGTAACCCTTGTTGTCGACCTTCTGGTACTGCGAGAGCACGGTGAAGCTGGTGTCGTAGGTCGGGCGCCAGGTGAAGCTCGGCGCGAGGAACAGCTTGTTGTCCTGAACGAAGTCGGTCTGGCTGTTGCTGTCGCGGCCAAGGCCGACGATGCGGTAAAGGAACCGGCCGTCCTTGTCGGCCGGGCCACCGATATCGAAGGCGCCCTGGAAGCGATCGAACGAGCCGAAGCTGCCCTCGATCTCGTAATGCGGCGTCTCGGTGGGCCGCTTGCTGACCAGGTTCAACAGGCCGCCCGGATCGGACTGTCCGTACAGGCCGGATGATGGCCCCTTCAGGACCTCGATGCGCTCGAGACCATAGGTCTCGATGCGCGGGACCGCGAAGGTCGTGGTGTCGGTCGGCAGCCGCAGCCCGTCGAGATAGCGCGGCGCGGTGAACCCCCGCAGCTTGAACTCGTCGAAGAACGCGTTGGCGCCAAAACTCTCGATCGTCACGCCGGGCGTGTAGCGCAGCGCTTCGGTGATGTTCTGCGCACCCTGCGCCTGGATCTGATCCTGGGTGACGATCGAGATCGACTGCGGCGTCGTCAGCACCGGGCTGTCGGTCTTGGTTGCGGTGACGCTCTGGCTGGCGAGATAGCCGGTGACCGGCCCGTTGCCGCGCTCTCCGCCGCCACCTGCCCCCGGTGCTGGAACGTTCTGCGCGGGCGCCCGGTTCGCGATCGATCGCGGCGTCGTACGTGCAGGACGCGCCGCGCGTCGCGCCGGCAGCGTTCGCCGCGCCTGCTGCTGTTGTTTCGGCGCCTCGACCGTCACCGGCGGCAGCGCCGATTGCGCAACGCTTTCTCGCGGCATCACCACACTCAGCACGAACAAACCGCTGCCGGCCATGTACCCGGCCGCCAGCGCAGTGCGACGAAACATCCGACCCCCGTCAACTCACATCGCCTTCATCCTCGCCGTCACTAACACGATGAAAGACGTACGCAGCTGATCGGTGATTAGAACACATCCAGTGTTGGGCTTATCGCCGATGGTGTTGCGAGCTCGCAACGTGAACGCAGCGAAACTGCGTCAATGCGCCTCAGATTTTTCGAGCGCTTCTAAGGACGATTCTAAACTGCGTTTCGCTCCGCGATACTTCGAGTCAGTTCCGCGCACAGCGATCGAACGACGCCGTGCGCGGAAGCGATGATCGCAGTTGCGGTGCTCTCGCCGAGCTCAGCGTCAGACTTCGGTGACGTGCTCCGGATCGGCCGATGCCAGCGCCGCGGCACGCTCGGCGCGCGGCGGATAGATCCAGACGGTGTTGATCTCCCGCTTGGTCTTCTTGGCCACATCGCCGACCATCTCGACCTTGCGCTCCCAGCCGCGGGTGAACAGCGCACCGGCCTCGCCGAGGTCGAGGCAGGTGACATAGGCCTTCTGGTGATACGGCCTGGTCGGGACACCGAGCAGCTCGGCCGCGGCGTTGCCGGCAAAGGCGCCCATCCGCGTCGCGTGCTGGCACGACATCAGCGCGTAATTGCCGACATCGTCGCATGCGGCACGCGCCGCATCGCCGGTGGCGAACACACCCGCGACCGACGGTACGCGCAGATCGCGATCGACCAGCAGCCGGCCGAAATTGTCGCGCTCCGCCGGGATCTGCGTGGTCAGCGGCGCGGCGCGAATGCCCGCCGCCCAGACCACGGTCGCGGCCTCGATATGCTCGCCGCTGGAGAGCGTGACGCCGGACTTGCTGACCTCGACGACGCCGGCGCCGAAGCGGCCTTCGACGCCGAGCTTGCGCATCGCGTCCTCGATGATCGGGCGCGGGCCCTCGCCCATGTCGGGCGCGATCGCCACGTTGCGATCGACGATCACGACGCGCGGCTTGGCGTCGCTGCCGAGAATGTCCCGGAGCCGCGCCGGCATCTCGGTCGCCGCCTCGATGCCGGTGAAGCCGCCGCCGGCAACGACCACGGTGTCGCGTGCCACTGATGCCGGCTGCCTGGCGAGGTCGTGCAGATGGCGATCGAGCGCGATCGCATCCGCAAGATTGTCGACGCTGAAGCCATGCTCGGCGAGACCGGGTACGTTCGGACGGAACAGCCGGCTGCCGGTCGCCACCACAAGGCGATCATAAGGCAGCGTCTTGCGCGCGTCCTTGGCGGTGACGATCTGCACGGTGCGGGCCTTGGTGTCGACGGCTTCGGCGCTGCCCTGCACATAGACGACGTCGATCGCGTTGAAGACGTCGAGCAGCGGCGCGGTCAGTGTCTCCGGCTTCGGCTCGTAGAGCCGCGGGCGCACCACCAGGGTCGGCTCCGGCGCGACCAGCGCGATCTCGAGCTCCTCGGGCGAAACGCCCTTGATGTCGCGCAGGCGGGCTGCGGAGAGCGCGGCGTACATGCCGGCAAAGCCGGCGCCGATGATGACAATTCGCATGGGTATCTCCTCTGGGTTGGCAGTCTCTGATGTCCGCGCGTTGCCGCCGCTGCCTGCCGCTTGCGGCGAAGCCTCGCGATCGGCGACGCGAAGAGGTGAAACGAAAAGCGAGCGCCTATTGCCGGGCGGCGCAGCTCGACAGGAACGGCGTACGCGCCCCGGGCATGCAGGCTGCGCGGCAGCCTCTCGCGCCCGACAGCGCTCCATGCTGAAGGCCGATCGGCAGCGCGGCCCCCGGGAGCCAGTCCCGGTAGAGCGCCTGGGCGGCGTCGCTGATCATCACCGACGTCATGGCATCGGCGCCCTGAGCGGCCTGCGCCGGCGCATCGGCATCCTCGCCGGTTGCCGACGTGAAGCGGACGGTGAGCGTAAGCCCGTACATCAGTGCAGTCGCGAGGACCCGGCGTCGCCGCGTGACTGCAAGGGAGCTACCGAAATCCTTCCAGGCCATCGCTTGTCTCCGTTGTTGGCGTGGGCGCCACGGTGATCTAGCGAATTGGCCTTATGAGTGCCCCAGAGCGATTGCCCGACCTGAAGAGCGATTGCGGCTAGAGCATTTTCGGTTCTTTGCTCGAAAACGCTCTACCGCAGGCGCCGCCGCCAATCGCTCGGGGTTTCGCCGGTCAGCTTCCTGAACGCGGCCGCGAACGCGGTCTGCGAACTGTAGCCGAGCGCCGCCGCGATCGAGACCACGGATGCGTCGGTGTCGCGCAGCATGTTCATGGCCTGCTCGAGCCGGTGCTGGCGCAACCAGGCATGCGGCGAGAGCCCGGTGCTTTCCTTGAAGGCGCGGCAGAAGTGAAAGCGCGACAGGCCGGCGTCCGTCGCCAGCGCCGCGAAGCGCAACCGCTCGATGGCGCGGCGCAGCGCGGTCGGCGCCAGACCGCCCACGGTCGCCTGCACCGTAGCAGGCACGCCGGCATGCGCCGACAGCAGGCGCGTGGCCAAGAGATCCGTCAGTTGCTGCCGGAACAGCGCATCCAGCGCCGCGCTGCCATCGAGCGCATCAGCGGCGCTCAGCAGCAACCGCGATGTAATTGGATCGGGATGCCCGGTGCGCTCCAGCAGATCGCCGGGAGCGGCGGTGTCGGCCTCGCCGGCGACGCGCGCCAGCGTCGCATGCGGAAGATAGAGCTGAACGACGTGTACCGACTGGTGGATATCCCAGCGCGAGCTCGAGCCGGCCGGAATGATCGTCACGACCCCGGACCGCGCCGTTCCGATCGAAGCCACCCTGCCGGTCCGCCGCTCCAGCCGCTGCGAGCCGGCGGGATAGCTCATGACGACATGGTCGACCATCGGCCTGACCACGTCGTGCAGGGCGTCATGCTTCCAATAGGCGATCGCGCCGCTCGACGGGTCGGCCGCCATGCGAAGCGGCTGCGTCTTGAGCACGCGGGCCATCTCCTGGCCGGCCGGGCAGCGCGGACCGGCCGGTGCCTCGGCCGGCCGCGCTTCGGATGCGGCGGGCGAATCCCGCAAAGGATCGTGCAGGATCGGCTTACTCATCACCTGTGCTCGCGTTTGAAGGCTCATGCGCTCCCTCCTTGCGGGCCGGTCTGTCGGACCCATGAGGCGCGGAACTGCCCGCCGGACCTAAGCGCCGCGCAGTTCGAATGTCTTTCCTGAAACGGCCATGCTTTGCCCAATTCTGCGCCAAGCGCGCGGCTGCGACATTTCTGCGTCCGGCACGGTCGATTGGACCAAAGCAGTTGAATTCATTCCGGAATCGCATTGCGCTGAACGACCGGCAGCATCGTTCATGATCGCCTGAGACAATTGGACTGCGCCGCAGCAATCCCGGATAATGAGTGACGGCTTCGCAGGTTGACTGACAAGTCCCTGCCCGGCCGCACATCAATGATGGACTCAACACGCATGGCACAGGCGGGCGCCTACGGGCAGCGGCTCGGGCAATTCCTACGCCTGAGGGATACGCCGCCGGCGCTGATCACGCGCACGCTGCGCAGCGCCGAACTCGCGGTCACCGAAACCCGGGACGACAACCCGGTGCCCGGGCTGTCCGGATCGCTCACCGCCGAGGATGCCTTTCTGGTCAGCCTGAAGCTGCACGATTATCCGGACTGCGAATTGTGGGAGGGCGGCAAGTGCCTCATGAAGCGGGACATCCCGGCGGGCGCGACCTATCTCTACGATCTCAAACGCGATCCGCGCTACGTGATCGACAAGCCGTTCCACTCGCTGTTCTTCTATCTGCCGCGCTCGGCGCTCACTGACTTCGCCGAACAGACCGGCTCGCCGCGCATCGGCGAACTGGCCTGCGAAATCGGCACCGGTCACGACGACGGCGTCATTCGTCATGTCGGGGCGCTGCTGCGCGAGGGATTGCACCGGCCGGACGAAACCAACCAGCTGTTCATCGATCACATGATGCTGGCGCTGACCGCGCACGTCACCCGGACCTATGACGGAATACAACATCCGACCGGACCGACCCGTGGCGGCCTCGCCGCCTGGCAGATCAACCGCGCCTGCGAAAAGCTCGAATCCGACCTCAGCGGGAAGATTTCGCTGAAGCAGATTGCGGCCGAGCTCGATCTGTCGGTCGGCCATTTTTCGCGCGCCTTCCACATCTCCACCGGCCTGCCACCGCACCAATGGCTGCTTCAGCAGCGCCTGAAGGTGGCCAAGCAGCTGATGGCCGCGCGCGACCTGTCGCTGTCCGAGATCGCGATTTCGGCCGGCTTTGCCAATCAAAGCCACTTCACGCGGGTGTTTTCCGCCGTGGTCGGCGTCAGCCCGGCGGCGTGGCGGCGCGAGATGTACCGCCCGGCGAGAAGCGAGAGCTGAACAGCGCCGCGCTCAACCGGCGGGCGCAGCTTGAACGGCGTGCTTCGCATGCCATTTGGGACCCGGTCCGCGCATGTAGTGCAGCTCGGGCCGGTAGGGATCGCGAATTCGCGCGATCAGATCCTGCAAGCCCGCCGTAATCGCGTTCCAGCTGTCGTGCAGAGAGAGCAATGATGCGTGCGGTGACAGCATGGCACCCTCTCAGTGCGGCTTGCCGAGCACGGATGCGAAGGACAGGATCACGATCTCCTCGCCGGACTCGTCGCTGACATGCACGACCCAGTCGCGCCAGTCTTCCAGGCTGACCGTTGCGACCAGCGATCGCATCATGCACGTCGCCGCCTCGCAGGCCTCCGAGAGGCTTGTCACCGAGGTGCCGCGGCGATCCATCAGCACCCCGTACGTGGTCGAGCAATGGAAAAAGACCTGGGTCATGTGCGTATCCTCGCAAGCTCCGGACCAGAAGGTCATCTTTGGAGCTCCACGTTTCTTCGACGCGACCATTCGCAAGGCGGTTCACATGGGCGCCGGCCGCGCGGCGGCCTCGCGGAATGGTGATCAAGCCCCAGCACCGCCTCCTCACCAAATCGCGATTTGACAGTTTTTCTATATTTGTCAAAATCGTCAAATGGGACCGAAAACCCGCATTCTCGATGCCACCATGCTGGTGTTCCGCCGGCACGGCTTTCGGCGCTCCTCGATCGAGCAGGTCGCCGAGGCGGCCGGCCTGACGCGGCAGGCGCTCTATCACCACTTCGAATCCAAGGAAACGCTGTTCCGCGCCGTGATCGAGCGCGTGCATGAGAGCGCGATCGCAGCCGAGGACACCGCCATTGCCGAGGCGGAGGCGGCGGGCAGCGATCTCGGCGACATCCTCGCTACGGGCATGACCGCGCGGATGTCGACCATGATCGGGTCGCTGGACGGCTCGCCGCATCTCGAGGAACTGTATTCCGAGCACCTCGTGCATGCGCGCGACCTCTTCCAGACGTACGCTGCGCGCTATGCTGAGCGCATGGTCGCGACGGTCGCGCGGGTCGTGCGCAAGCAGCAGCTTGCGCTGCCGCAGGACCTGACGCCGGCCGAGTTCGCGCGGCTGGTCGAAATGTCGATTCACGCAGCGAAGTCGCAGTATCCGGCGATGCAGCCGGCGGAAGCGTTCCTGAAGGACATGGCGATCATCGTGCGGACGCTCTGCGCCGGCGCCAAGCCGAAATTCAAGTCCAAATCCTTGCCGAAACCGCAGAAGCCGTCCGTCGAGAGGGCGGCAATCCCCAAGAGGCCGACACGCAGGACAACTGGAGGACATCCATGAGCACGACGACCGTCAATGGCCGCGTCGAATCCCTGCCCGATGATCCCGATGCGCTCTTGATCGACATCGTGCGCGACCAGCTCAAGCTCACCGGCACCAAGCTGGTGTGCGGCGCCGGCGTCTGCGGCGCCTGCACCGTGCTGGTCGACGGCGCGCCGGTCGCAAGCTGCCTGATGCCGGCACACGCCGCCGCCGGCAAATCGGTGACGACGGTGGAAGCTATCGGCGCGTCCGGGCTGCATCCGGTGCAAAAGGCGTTCATGGCGCATGACGCCCTGCAATGCGGCTTCTGCACGCCCGGCTTCATCGTGGAAGCGACCGCGTTCTGCGACCATTGGCGCGCGACCAGGGGAACGGCGGTGCCGTCGCGCGAGGAGATCGGCGCGGCTCTGTCGGGCCATCTCTGCCGCTGCGGCGCCTATGACGGGATCTTCCGCGCGGTGGCGGATGCCTGTGCCGGCCGCTTCGACGGCGATCACGTCACGGCGCCCCGCATCGAGGCGCGCGACAAGGTGACGGGCGCGGCGAAATACACCGTCGACATCCATCATGACGGCCAGCTCGAAGGCCTGATCCTGCGCTCGCGCGAGGCGCATGCGCGCATCACCACACTCGATCTCGCGCCGGCGCGCGCGCTCCCGGGCGTCGCCGCGGTGTCGCTGCTCGGCGATGACCGGATCGTGCGCTATGTCGGCGAGCCGATTGCGGCGGTCGCAGCTCCGGACCGCAAGACGGCGCTGGCCGCGCTCGCCGCAATCAAGCTGGCCAGCAAGCGGCTGCCCGCGGTGGTCGGGCTCGACGCCGGACGCAAGGATGATGCGCCCGTCGTGTTCGACAAGGCGAGCCGCAAGCGGGCCGGCAACGTCTCGGAAGCGGCCGGCGGGCCGGCGCCGTGGAAGCAGAATATCCGCGGTCCGACCGCGGTGTTCTCGACCCGCGCCAAGAAGGCCCGCAACTGGGTGGACGAGGCGCGCCAGGCCAACAACAAGCTGCTCGTCGAAGCCACCTTCCGCACCGCCACGCAACAGCATGCGTGTCTCGAGCCCCACGCCGCGGTGGCGCGCTTCGACGGCGACCGGCTAACCCTGCACGTTTCGACCCAGCAAGTGTTTCACCTGAAGGAGCAGATCGCAAAGCGCTACAAGCTCGATCATGACAAGGTCCGCGTGATCGCCGAGCACGTCGGCGGCGGCTTCGGCTCGAAGGCGAGCCTCGGCACCGAGACGATTGCCGCGATCGAGCTGGCGCGCGCGGCGAAAGCGCCGGTGCGGGTCGCCTATGATCGCCAGGAAGAACTCTCGGTCGCCGGTTATCGGCCGGCCGCGGAGTTGAAGGTCGCGCTGCTGCCTTCCGAGCAAGGTGCCCTGAAAGCGCTCTCCGTCACCGCGCATGCCGACACGGGCGCAGCGACCAACTCGACCATCGCGGGACTGGCGCGGCTGATCTATCCGGCCGAGGCGAAGGACCTTTCGGATTTTGACGTCATCAGCAATCTGCCGCCCGGCGCCGCCTTCCGCGGCCCCGGCGGTCCGCCGATGGCATTCGCCGTGGAGCAATCGATCGACGAGGCCGCGCTGCGGCTCAAGGTCGATCCGATCGCCTTGCGCAAGCGCTGGGATCCCGATCCCAACCGGCAGCGGCTCTACGATTGGGCATCAGGGCTCGAGATCTGGCGCAACCACAAGCCGGCGCAGAACGGGCGCTATCGCCGCGGCATCGGGGTCGCGACGGGCTACTGGCTCTATCTGTGGCAGCCGAAGGTGAAGGTCGAGGTCGCGGTCAGGGGCGGCCGCATCGTTGCTAGCACGGCGACGCAGGACATCGGCACCGGCACCCGCAGCGTGCTTGCCGACGCGATCGCGCGCGAGTTCGATCTCGAACCCGGTGAGATCGATGTGCGGATCGGCGATTCCTCGCTGCCCGAAGGCCCCGGCTCCGGCGGCAGCCGCGTCACCGCCTCGGTGATGCCGCCGACGCTGCAGGCAGTGCGGAAGCTGAAGGCCGCGATGCTCGAACAGGCCACGCGAAAGCCGGCGCCCGGCTCGAACGCGCCCTGGCGCGAGCTGATCGCGCGCTCGCCCGACATCGCGGTGGTGGAGACGCGCGGCGAGGACGGCAAGAACACTGCGCCCGGCATCCGCTCGCCGCTGCGCGAAGTCGGCCTGATGGGCATGGTGTTCGGCTGGATGATGCGCCGCTTCTCGAACATCGCCGTCGGCGCCGGCGTGCCGAGCTCGGTGCAGGTGATCGAGGTGGAGGTCGACACCTGGCTCGGCCATGTCCGCGTGCTCAACGTGCACACCGGCATCGCGGTCGGCAAGATCGCAGCGCCCGCGCTGGCGCGCAGCCAGGCCTGCGGCGCGGTGATCCAGGGCCTCGGCTACGCGCTCTACGAGGCGCGCGAGCTTGATCCGACCAGCGGCGACGTCCTGACCGCGGGAATGGAGGATTATCGTATCCCTGGGATCGCCGACACGCCGGAGATCGAGGTCCATTTCGACGAAGCCGGCTTCGACCATGTGCTCGGCAACAGCGTCGGCATCGGCGAGGCGTCGACGGTGCCGACCTCGGCCGCCGTCGCCAACGCGATCCACAACGCGATCGGCGTCCGCCTCACCGAGATTCCGATCCGGCCCGACCGCATCGTCGCCGCGCTGAAGGGGAGGGACGCCGCATGAGTGTCGCGACTGCAGACGTCATCTCCGCGCCCGAATTCCGCGCCGCCGGCACCGATCTGTCGGAGCGCCGCCGCAGCGGCCTGTCGTGCGGCTCGATCATCGATCTCGCCGCCAGTCCCGATACTATCGGCGTGGCGTGGAATGCGGACGGCTCGGCCCGCATCGGCGCCCTGACCACGATCGCTGCGATCGCATCCGATCCGCGGCTCGCCGAGGCTTACCCCGGCATCGCCGCAGCCGCGCAGGGCCTCGCCACGCCGCAGATCCGGCACATGGCGACGCTCGGCGGCAACCTCGCCCAGCGCTCGCGCTGCTGGTATTTCCGCAATCCGCAGATCGCCTGTCTCAAGAAGGGCGGCCCCGACTGCCCGGCGCGATCCGGCAACCACCTCTATCACGTCGCGTTCGATCTCGGCCCATGCGTCGCGCCGCATCCGTCGACGATGGCGATGGCGCTGCTCGCCTATGATGCGAAGGTCACCACCGATCGGCGCAGCGGCTTGTCGATCTCCGAGCTGCTCGGCGACGGCAGCAACGGCGCGGCCGACAATCTGCTTGCACCGGGCGAACGCATCGAGCGGATCGAGCTCCCCGTTCCGCTGGCCGGCGAGCGCGCGCTGTACAAGCGCGCCATCAGCCGGACGCATGCGGAATGGCCGCTGGTCGAGATCTGCGTGCGTGCGGTGATCTCCGGCGGCGCGTTCCAGCAGGTCCACATCGCCGCCGGCGGCATCGCCCCGGTCCCGCTGCGTCTTGCCGCGTCCGCGGCGGCGCTGCAGGGTAAGCAGATTAACGCGGCGACCATCGCGCAAGCCACCGAGCTGGCGATCTCGGGAGCCAGGCCGCTGCCGATGACCGGATACAAGCTCGAGCTGCTGACGGGCCTGGTGCGCGACGTGGTCGAGCGGATCGTGGCGTAGGATCAAGCGCCCATTCGCGGCCTCGAGGCAACGTCGCGTCTAGAATGCATAGATCCAGGAATTCCTACGCCGGAATGCCGGCCTCACACAGCACGGCGACCATGCGTTCGCCCCATTCGACGGTCCTGGTCGGAAAATTCTGCCGCGCGTAGGACGCGCGGAAATCGGGTCGCAGCTTGAGCAGGCGGCCGGCGATGAAGCGCGCCTCGTCGAGGCGCCCCGAGCCGACTTCGTTCATGATCAACGCGCTGAGCGTGTGTGCGTCTTCGCCGATCACCAGCGCCTTGGCGGCGGCCGCGCGGCCCTGCTCATACTGACCGAGCATGAAATGCGCGAAACTGATTCCGTTCCACATCGACGCACGCCCGGGATCGATCGGGCTGAGCCGGAGTCTGTGCTCAAAACTTTCGATCGCGCGTGCCGGCTGGACGCACATGAGCGAAATCCAGCCACGATATCCCATGCCGCAGCATCGTTCGAATTGAGCGAGATCGCCTCTTCGATCATGGTCTCGGCGCGATCGTAGTCGTGGCCGAGATAGGCAAACATGTGAGCCGCGCGCGCCAGCACGAACGGATCGTCGCTGGACAGCACGCAGGCGAATTCGGCGATCCGCAGCGCCTCCGCCAACTCCTCCGCGCCGGGGGGCGTGCCGCGCGTGGTCTGTTTCAGCAGCGACGAATAGGCCAGCATGACCTGAGCGGCTGCATAGTTCGGATCAAGCCCGCAGGCCTTGTTGAACCACTCGCCGAGTTCAGCGTCGCCCCACTTGGAGCGATCTGCGTAGGCCGCAATGCCTCTCAGAAAGAGATCGTAGCTATCGAGACGGTCGGTCGGCTTGGTTCGGGTTCGTTCGATTTCGCTCTGCTGGATCTTCGGAGCTATGATGCTGACGACATTCGCGGTGACCTGGTCCTGCAGGTCGAACACATCCCTCAGTTCGCCGTCGAACCTGTCCGCCCAGAGATGCGTACCGCTGCCGGCCTCGATCAGTTGCGCGGTGATCCGAACGCGCCCACTCGACTTGCGCACTGATCCCTCCAGCACGTATCGCACACCGAGCTCGTGCCCGACCTGCTTGATGTCGACGGACTTCCCCTTGTAGGTGAAGCTTGAATTGCGCGCGATCACAAACAGCGATCTGAAGCGCGACAGCGCCGTAATGATGTCCTCGACGACGCCGTCGGCAAAGTATTCCTGCTCCGGATCACCGCTCATATTCTGGAACGGCAGCACCGCGATGGAGGCCTTCTCGGCAATCGCGGCTGGGGAAGCCGGTGCAGTGAACGCGTGCTTCGCGATCGCGGCCGCTGCGGAGGCGCCGCCGACGCGAACTCTCCATGTCCGAATAGGCTCGGCAATATTCTTCAGGACCTGCGGCCCCATGTCCTCGAAGGTTGCATCGACCTTGCCGCGAATGTGCCGTTGCACGTCATCGGAAATGCAGACGCCACCCGGCTCGGCAATCCCCTCCAGGCGCGCTGCGATGTTGACGCCGTCGCCAAAGATATCGTTGTCGTCAAAGATGATGTCGCCGACGTGGATTCCGATTCGGAATTCGAGCCGCTGCTCCGCTGGCACGGCAGCATTCTGATCAGCCATGCGGCGCTGCACTTCGACGGCACTGCGCACCGCGTCGACGGCGCTGGCGAATTCAACGAGGATTCCGTCGCCGGTCGTCTTGACGACGCGGCCGCGATGTGCCGCCAGCGCTGGATCCAGCAACGCTCGCCTGACCGACTTCAGCTTGGCCAGAGTGCCTTCCTCGTCGATTCCCATCAGCCGGCTGTAGCCGGCGATATCGGCCGCCAGAACCGCTGCCAGACGCCGATCCACGCTATCGGTGGTCAAAGACATGCCCCCGGACGAGGGGTTAATTTTCGTCGCCGATCAAAGCACGGCTGACGGCCTCCGGGCTAGAGCAAACGTCTACGCTGCTTGCCCAGGCTGGAAATCGGCGGCATTGTCAACGACGACCTTGAGGCTATCGCCCAGCGGGTCTATCGCGCCCGGGTCAGCGCCAGCCAGATGCCGCCGCCGATCATGAAGCCGCCCGAGATGCGCGACATCAGCCGGGTCCGCTCCTTGGAGAAGAATTTGCGGGCGCGGCCGGCCGCCAAGGCGTAGGCGGCGTCGGTCAGCACGGCGGTCGCCATGAAGGTGAGGCCGAGCAGCGCCACCTGCGGAACGTGCGGCTTGTCCATATCCATGAACTGCGGGATGAAGGCGCCGAAGAACACCAGCACCTTCGGGTTCGAGAGCAGCACCAGAAAGCCTTGCAGGAAGAAGCCGCCGCGCGGCGGCGGCGGCGTGTCGTCGGTGCTGACGCCCTGGACCGGAGAGCGGATCAGCTTGAAGCCGAGCCAGACCAGATAGGCGGCGCCGGCAAAGCGCACCCAGTCGAACCAGTAGCCCATCGTCGCCATCAGCGAGGTCAGCCCGACCGCGACGGTGCCGATCACGATCGCAAGCCCCACCTGCGCGCCCAGCACGTTGGTGAGCGCGGCGCGCGTGCCGTAGCGCAGCCCGTTGGCGATCACCATCGTGACGATCGGACCGGGCAGCAGCGCCAGCGCGATGCAGGCGGCGACGAAGGCGAAATAGGCTTGCAGGGACATGGGAGAGCTCGTTTGTTTCTTATCGTCATTATGCACGAGAGTGGCAGACATGGAAGCGCGTCTGCCCCCTCGCCCCGCTCTTCACCGGGTCGAGACGAGCGAAGCTCGCTCTTAGAGGGTGGCGTGAGAGGCTTTCTCCGCCAGGCGGTGCGAGTCGTTAGACCTGTACCCCTCACCCGGATCGCATCTGGCGATGCGATCCGACCTCTCCCCGCAAGCGGGGCGAGGTGAAGAGAGATCACGCTCAACGGCCCTCCATTGCCGCGATCATCCATGACCTGATCTCTCGCCCCTCCAGAAATTTCAACGTCGCGCCTTGCACGCGCCCAACATCGCCGCTCCCCTGCGCCACGACCGCCATCAGGTCGCAGCGATGCGACACCGCGATGCCGATCGCAGTGCGCTTCCCGTTGGGCATCTCGAGATCATAGACCCTGATCCGCCCCGGCATATCGGCGACAGCAACGACATCGCCGGCCTTCAGCGGCACAAAGCGCGGGCCGATCATGTCGACGTCGGAAACGCGGTCGACCTCGTCGTCATCGGCGACGCCGCCGTCGCAATTGCAGAAGCCGAGCTTTGGCCTGAGATAAACCTCGACGTCGCCGCCGCACTCGTCCGCACCACACCGGAACGCGCGGCCGGCGGGCCAGCCGTCGCGCGGGAACGGCCAGCCGATCTCGTACCACGCGGCTGCGCGCGGCGGCGCCATCTCGTAGCCGGCGACGGCGGAGAGCCCGCCGAGCGCCAGGACCATCGCCGCGATGACCGGCCATGAGCGCATCATCGCGCGCTCACGGCAGACCGGCTATGGCGCGCGCCGCGCCGGTCAGTTCGAGGATGTGCAGGCCGGTGTTGGCGCGGTCGACCGCGTAGATGTAGCCGCGCTCGTCGGTCTCGACATTATTGGTCTGGATCGCGACCTTGCAGCGGTCCTTGCCGTCGATGGTGACGCATCGCTTGTCGGTCGCCGCCGTGATGGAGGGAATGAAGTAGCCGACTTCCCTGGGATGATAGGGATCGCGGATGTCGAGCGCGCGGACGCCGGCGTTGAAGAAGGCGATGAAGGCCAGCTTCTTGTAGTAGACCGGCGCCATGCTCTCGTTCGACGAATGCGAGCCGAACCGGCCGCCGCGCTCGCAGAACGCTCCGGAGGCCTCGGGCACCGTATAGCTCGAGATCAGCATCGGCCGCGCCTCGGTGGTGACGTCGGCGAACCACACCATCTGCCGGGCCTCGCCGCATTCGTTCTGGATCGCCTCGTCGACGATCATCACGATGTCGCGGCTCTTGCCATCCTTGTCGCGGGCGAACTCGGCGATCGGCATGCCGGGCATCGGAAACACCGTATGCGCGCCGTTCATGGCGGACAGCGGCATCCGCGCGATCTCCGGCAATTTCAGATTGTCCGGCGTCGGCTCCTTCGGTCCGTTCAACAGCTTGTCGCGGTCGACGATCTGCAGGAAGCCGCCCTTGTTGGTGCCGTAGCCGAAATAGACGCGATTGCCCGTTGGCCCGGTCGAGATCGGCCCGTGCAGTTCGGTCGGCACCGCGCCGGTCGCGCCCGGCTCCTGCCCGGGCAGGCCGAAATCCCGGATCTTCTTTGGCTGCGCGGGATCGGAGAGATCATAGACCTGCGTCATGCGCCGCGTGCGCCAGTCCGGCGCGCCCGACACCAGAAAGGCGATGCCGGTGCCGCATTCCCAAAAACTCTTGTGCGTGTCCTTCAGGCCGCCGATCCGGGTGACGAGCGCCGGATTGGCGGGATCGGCGACGTTCCAGATCTCGTGCGCCTCGCTGCCGAAGGTGCGCAGCATGTAGACCGCGTTGCGATCGCCCTTCGGCAAATCCTTGCCGTCGCAGATCCGCACCATCTGCGCGCCGCCGGATTCATACTTGCCTTCCTGTCCGGGAATGTGCCGCAGATATGTCGGGTGCGCGGGATCGGTGACGTCGACGATCGAGGTGCCGTTCGGCTCGGCCTTGCCGGTCATCGGGTTGACGGGATCGGGAATGTCGTCGGTGCCGCCGTGATGACCGATATAGGCGATCCATTTGTCGCCCTGATGATGAATGGTCGGCTGATAGGCGCTGCGGGCCTGCAAATCGTTGGTTCCAACCAGCCTCATGTTGGAGGCTTCAGGCGGATCGCCGATCTTCTGCTGGGCGCTCGCACCATTCGCGAGCAGGACAAGAACCAACGTGCAGCAAACTGCCGTAACGCGACCGCCCATGCGCACCACCCAATGTTCCACACCAATCTGCGTTGGCTGCCGGCAAGGCTAGCACGGCGCTGCCGATGCCAAAACACACGCTCTTGACATGCAACCATTCGGTTGCCTATTATCCGACCCATGGATGAAGTCTTCAAAGCCCTCGCGGATGCCTCACGGCGAACGCTGCTTGACCGGCTTCACGATCAGAACGGGCAGACGCTCGGTGAGCTCTGCGACGGCCTCGACATGACGCGTCAGGCCGTCACCAAGCACCTTGTGATTCTCGAGGAGGCCAACCTCGTCACCACGATCAAGCATGGCCGCGAGAAGCTGCACTATCTCAACCCGGTTCCGATCCATCAGATCGGCGAGCGGTGGATCAGGAAGTTCGAGCGCGGGAAACTCGCCGCGCTGAGCGAGTTGAAAAGACAATTGGAGAAGCGTGATGAGTAAACCGGACTACGTCTACGTCACCTATATCGAGACCACCGCCGACAAACTGTGGCACGCGTTGACCTCGAGCGAATTCACCGAACGCTTCTGGTTCGGCTATCGCGTCAGCTCCGACTGGAAGGTCGGCTCCCCCTACCACCTCACCAAGGACGGGCGACGCAGCGTGCAGGGCGAGGTGCTGATCGCCGATCCACCGAACAAGCTCGCCTACAGCTGGGACGTCGTGAAGGAAGGCGTCGAGCGCGAGCAGCTCTCGCGCGTGACCTTCGACATCGAACCGCACGGCACGGTCGTCAAGCTGACCGTGACGCACGACAATCTCGGCCCGAAGACGCTGCGCGACATCTCCGGCGGCTGGCCGATGGTGATCGCAAGCCTGAAGAGTTTCCTGGAGACCGGGCGCGAACTGCCGGCCGACCTGCTCACCAGCGGCGCCAGGGAGGCCTACCATGCCTAAGCCCGAATTCGCCTACGTCACCTACATCGAGACCACGCCGGACAAACTGTGGGACGCGCTGACCAAGAGCGCGTTCACGCGGCAATACTGGTTCGACACCGAGCTACAATCGGACTGGAAGGTCGGCTCGCCGCTCGCGCTGGTGATGGGCGGCAAGACCACCGACACCGGTGAGATCCTCGAGGCCGACCGGCCGCGACGCCTCGCCTACACCTTCAAGCACGTGCTCGACGAGGACATGCGCAAGGAGCCGGCAACCAAGGTGGTCTTCACGCTCGAAGCCCATGGCAAGATCGTGAAGCTGACCGTGACCCATGAGGGCTTCGGCGCGGGCAGCAAGCTGCTCGACGGCATTTCCAAGGGCTGGCCGGCGATCCTGTCGGGACTCAAGAGCCTGCTCGAGACCGGCAAGGCGGTCACGATCCCGCCGGCCGCGCTCGGGATCGACGGCTTCGAATGACAATGAAAATCTATCGACGGGTGCGAACGGACATGAACATCGAGAAATTCAAACCGGCAATCGTCTACGCAATCTACATCGCCGCCACGCCCGAGAAGGTGTGGCAGGCTTTGACGACTGCCGAATTCAGCCGGCAGTATTTCTCCGGCAACGCGGTCGAGGTCGACCTGCGGATCGGCGGCGCCTACGTCGTGCGGACGCCCGACGGCGCGCTGCACATCTCCGGCGAGGTGATCGAGTGCGATCCCCTGAAGCGGCTGACCGTCACCTTCAACGTCAACTGGCCGCAGCTGGTCGAAAAGCTCGGGCCGACGCTCGTCACCTGGGAGATCGAACCGGCAGGCGACGGCGTGAAGCTGACGCTCCTGCAATCGCATGACCGTCCGATCAGCGACGACATTCTCTCAGGCGGCCGGACCGGCTGGCCGGCGATCCTCTCCAGCCTGAAGAGCCTCGTGGAGACCGGCAAGGCCATGGTGATCCCCATGCAGCCGCCAGCGCGCATGATGGCCGCGCTGAAGGAATTGGGAATTGCGATGCCGACGTGAGGTTGGCGATACAGCCGCTCCATACTCCGCTGTCGTCCCTGCGAAAGCAGGGACCCATAACCACCGCTCCAAACGTTTAGAGTTCGCTGGGGCCATAGCGTCGCACAACAACTTTACCTTGTGTTATGGGTCCCGGGCCGCGCTGCGCTTGCCCGGGACGACGACGGAGAAAACTACCCCAGCGCCCTCAGCTCCCGGCGCAGCACCTTGCCCGTCGCCGTCATCGGCAGGCTGTCGGCGAACTGCACGAAGCGCGGATATTCGTGGGCGGCGAGCTGGACCTTGACGAACTCCTGGATTTCGCGCGCCAAGGCATCGCCCGGCGCGTAGCCCGGCCGCAGCACGATCCAGGCCTTGATCGATTCGGTGCGGATCGGGTCGGGGATGCCGACCACCGCCGACATCGCGACCGCCGGATGCTTCATCAGCGTGTGCTCGATCTCGGACGGGCCGACCCGATAGCCGGCCGTGGTGATGACGTCATCCTCGCGGCTGACGTACCAGAAATAGCCGTCCTCATCCTGCACGCCGAGATCGCCGGTCAGCAGGAACTCGCCGGCATATTTCTTCGCGGTCGCTTCCGGATTGCGCCAGTACTCGATCATGGTGCAGGGGCACGGTTGGCGCACGCCGATGATGCCGCGCTGGCCCCGCGGCAGCTCCTCGCCCTTCTCGTCGACGATGCGGACGTCGAAGCCCGGCGTAGCGCGGCCCATCGAGCCCGGACGGATCGGAAACAGATTGGAATTGCTGCCGATCACGAGGTTGCATTCGGTCTGACCGAACACCTCATGGGCGTCGATGCCGAAGGTGTCGCGCACCCAATCCAGCAATTGGCCGCCGAGCGACTCGCCGCCGGTGAAGATGCTGCGCAGCCTGACGCCGGAATTCTTTACATTGGCCTGCCGCATCAGCTTCAGCGCGGTCGGCGGCAGGAACACGTTGCGGATGCCGAGCTCGGCCATCATCCGCATCGCCGCCTGCGGCTCGAACTTGCGGGCGCGGTGTCCAACCATCGGGATGCCGTGGTACCAGAATGCGAACAGGCCGTTGATCAGGCCGCCGATCCAGGCCCAGTCGGCCGGCGTCCACATCAGGTCGCCGGGCCTCGGCAGGAAGTTGTGGCACATCTCGACATTGGGCAGATGGCCGAGCACGACGCGATGCGCATGTAGCGCGCCCTTCGGGTTACCCGTGGTGCCCGACGTGTAGATGATCAGCGCGGGATCGTCGGCCGAGGTGTCGACGGTCGCGAACTCGGGCGATGCCGACTTGACCGCGCTCCAGAACGGTTTCGTCCCCGCCGGCGTCTTATCGCCGACGATATAGACGCTCTTCAACTCGGGCAGACGATCGCGGACTTTCGCGATCTTCTCCCAGCCTGCTTCATCGGTGATCACGGCCTTGGCAACAGAATTCGACAGGCGGAATTCGAGCGCATCCTCGCCGAACAGCGCGAACAGCGGGATTGAGATCATCGCTGCGCGAAACGCCGCGAGATGCGCGACCGGCAGTTCGAGCGATTGCGACAGGAACACGGCGACGCGGTCGCCGCGCACCAGCCCGTCGTTGGTCAGCACATTGGCGAAACGGCGCGAGGCGTCCGCGACCTCGTCGAACGAGGTGCGCGTGGTGCCGCCATCCTCGTCGACATAGACCAGCGCGAGCCGCCCGGTGCCGTCGGCATGGCGGTCGCAGCACGCGGTCGCCATGTTGAAGCGCGCGGGAACGTCCCAGCGGAAGTTGCGATAGAGTTCGTCGTAAGTAGCGGCTTCCTTGAGCATGGTGTGTTTTGCTTCCGTCCCTCGTCATGGCCGGGCTTTCCCCTGCCATCCGCATTTGCTGCGGCAGATTGTAGAGACGTCGATGCCCGGGACAAGCCCGGGCTGACGAAGAATGTGATGCCCGGATAAAGAACCCCGGATGGAGCGGTCGCGCGAACGCGCGCCCGATGACAGGCTCCGCGCAATCCGGGGTTCTCATCGAGTGGACAGACTCCCCCGGATTTCGCTTCACTGCATCCGGGCTACGAACATCCTTGAGGAGAAAGCCGTCAGGCTGACGCCCGCTCCATTGCGACCTCGGCCTTGAGGCTATCGAGGTCGCGATAGATCGACGCGACCGCGAGCACGCGCCCGCCGCGCTTGTAGCGCAGCACGCAATCCCTGCCGGCGATGCTGCCGTCCACCGCGATCTCGTCCCACTGCTCGGCATGGCCGACATAGTTGATCGGCACGTCGTAATGCTGGCTCCAGAAGAACGGCACCGCGTCGAACACCTCGCGCTGCCCAAGCATATTCCGCGCGGCGGTCTGGCCCTGGCGCTCCGCCACCACCCAATGCTCGACCCGGATCGTCTCGCCGCTGTGCGGATCGGGCCAGCGCGCGATATCGCCGGCCGCGTAGATGCCGGGAACGCTGGTCTCGAGATAGGCGTCGACTGTCACGCCGCGGTCGATGGCGAGCCCGGCCGCTTCCGCCAGCGCCAGCCGCGGCTTCACGCCGACACCGACCACGACGAGATCGGCATCGAGCACAGGCCCGCTCTTCAGGCGGGCTCGCTTGCCCTCGATCGCGGTCACCGTGTCGCCGAGGTGGAATACGACACCATGCTCTTCGTGCAGCGCACGGACGAAATCGCCCATCTCCGGCCCGAGTACGCGCTCCATCGGCCGCTGTTCCAGCCCGACCACGTGAACCTCGATCTGGCGCGCGCGGAGCGAGGCCGCCACCTCGAGACCGATGAAGCTTGCACCGATCACCACCGCGCGGCGCGCTCCGCTGGCCGCGGCGATGATGGCCCGGCAATCGTCGACGGTGCGTAGCACATGAACGTGGGGCTGGTCCGCGCCCGGGATCGGCAGCCGCACCGGCTCCGCGCCGGTCGCCAGCAGCAGCCGGTCATAGGCGAGCGTTTCGCCGCCGGCGAGCACGACATTGCGGCGGCCGGTATCGATCGACTTGACCTCGGTCCTGAGTTTCAGATCGATCGCCGCGTCACGATAAAAATCGTCCGGCTTCAGCGGCAGCCAGTCTTCCGGCGCGCTGCCGGCGAGGAAGTCCTTTGACAGGTTCGGACGATCCACCGGCGGCGCGGCCTCGCCGCTCAGCATGACGATGCTGCCGCGATAGTCCTGCCGTCGCAGCATCTCGGCGGCGGCAAACCCCGCCCCGCCGCCGCCGATAATCACGATGCTGCCGGGCGTATCTACCGGGCCCTTGACGCGGAGTTTCGGCTGCGCGCGCTTCTCGCGCACGATGATGCGATCGCCCTCCCGCTCGACCTTCCAGACAGCGAGCGCGTTGAAGGCGGGCGCGGCGGTCGCTTCACCGGTGCGAATATCGAAGCAGGCGTGATGCCAGGGGCAATGGACGGTCTCGCCCTCAAGGAGGCCTTCGGCGAGCGGGCCGTGGTAATGGCTGCAATGCGCGTCGATGGCGAAGATATCCGCCCCCGAGCGCACCAGCAGCACGTCCTCGTCGCCGACATGGCCGAGCAACATCGCGCCCGTGAAGTCGGAGAGGGCAACGCCTTGTGTCAGATCCGGACCGGAAGGAGCTTGCTGATCGGCCATACCATTCCTCCATCGCCCTGTGACGCTCTAAACCGCTATGCCGAGGAATTCCTGGCGGGTTAGCGCATTGTCGCGAAAGCAACCCAGCATGCGGCTGGTCACGAGATCGGTATCCGGCTTGTGCACGCCGCGGGTCGTCATGCAGTGATGCGACGCCTTGATGATGACGCCTACGCCCTGAGGCTTCAAGACGTCGTTGATGGTGTTGGCGATCTGCGCCGTCATCTTCTCCTGGATCTGCAAACGCCTGGCATAGATGTCGACCACCCGCGCCAGCTTGCTGATGCCGACCACGCGGCCGTTCGGGATGTAGGCAACCCAGGCCTGACCGATGATCGGCGCCATATGATGCTCGCAATGGCTCTCGAAGCGGATGCCCCGCAGGGCAATCATTTCGTCGTAGCCTTCGATCTCCTCGAAGGTCTTTTCCAGGATCTCCGCGGGACGTTGGTCGTAACCCGCAAAGAATTCCTCGAACGAACGCGTCACACGCGCCGGAGTTTCAAGCAAACCATCCCGCTCGGGATCGTCACCAGTCCAGCGGATGATGGTGCGGACTGCTGCCTCGACTTCGGCCCGGGTCGGCTTGTCGGATTCGGTTTGAGCGGCTCTTGCACGATCCAGCGCATGCACAATCGGGTTCATCGGGGCCTTTCCTTTGCGGAGTCATCGCGAGGTCATGCCCGTCAGATGCTCCGTCAGCAGAAAGGTTCCCGCAATTCGGCCGCGGCACTTTGCGCCGCAAGCCAGCCGGGACGAACGGCTAGCCCGTCAGCGCCGCCTTCACCAGGCCGCTGGCCTTGCCGAAATCCATCTGGCCGGCGTATTTCGCCTTCAACGCGCCGATCACCTTGCCCATGTCCTTGATGCCGGCGGCACCCGTCTCGGCGATGATCGCCGAGATCGCGGCCTTCACGTCGTCGTCGGACATCTGCTTCGGCAGGTACGCCGAGATCACGGCGATCTCCTCGCGCTCCTGGGCCGCGAGCTCGGCGCGGCCGCCCTTGTCATAGAGCTCGACCGACTCCTGGCGCTGCTTGATCATCTTCTGCAGCAGGCCGAGCAGGTCGGCATCGGAGAGGGGCGGCTTGCCCTGCCCGCGCGCGTCGATGTCGGCGTTCTTGATGGTCGAATTGACCATGCGCAGCGTGGACAGCTTGCGCTCGTCCTTCGCCTTCATCGCTTCCTTGACCGCAGTATTGATGTCGTCGCGCAGCATTTCGTTGTCCTTGAGCCAGCAATCCCCTCATCTAGGCAGTTTGCACCGGCAGAACAACCTAGTTCCTCAGCCATTCGACCAGCGCATCGGCGCAGGCCTGCGGCAGTTCCAGCTGCGGCAGGTGACCGCAATTGGCGAGCACTACAAGTTTTGCGCCGGGAATGCCGTTGGCCATCTCGTCCGACAGCGAATTTGGCACGGTGTTGTCGGTATCCGACGTCAGCACCAAGGTCGGGCACTTGATCCAGGCCATGCTCGGCCGCGAATCCGGCCGGCTGAGCACCGCGTTCTGCTGGCGGATGAAAGCCTCGGCGCCGATGTCCTCGCTCATGTCGTCGACGATCCGGCGCAGGCTTGCATCGCCCTGCCGCGACGGATGCACGAAGCCCGGAAACAGCTCATCGACCACGCTGCGATATTGGCCGCTTCTGGCACGCTCGACCATGCCGCGGCGACGCGCGGTCGCTTCCGGCGTATCAGCCCGCGCCTGGGTGCTCATCAGCGCCAGCTTCGCAACCCGGTCCGGCGCCTGCCGCATGATCTCGAAGGCGATGTAGCCGCCCATCGAGTGCCCGGCGAGCGCAAAGCGCGGCGGCGCCTCGGCCAGGATCCGGCGGGCGATGGCCCCCATATTGTCGTCCCTGATATGGTTGGCGACCGTCACCGGCCCGCATCGCCACAGCGCCGGAATGACGGGGGCGAAAATCCGCGGCGAGCAGATGAGGCCCGGGACGAGCAGGATCGGCATCGTATTATCCATGCGGGAGCTCCGGACGGGTCATTTTCGGCAAGCAAACGGCCGCTTCAGGGAACTTTAGATTAAAAGGCCGTTCGGGCCTGTCAAATCGGCCGGTATTGCCGTGTGAATCCGTGCCCTTTCGCTTTGACGCCGCAGGGTGCGGCGTCTATTTAAAGGGCTCATGACAACATCCGAAAACGCTCCCGCCTGGCCGGACCATAAACCGACCGCGCTCCTTGTGCTCGCCGATGGTACCGTGCTGGAAGGCTTCGGTCTCGGCGCGGAAGGCCACGCCGTCGGCGAGGTCTGCTTCAACACCGCGATGACCGGCTATGAGGAGATCCTCACCGATCCGTCCTATGCCGGCCAGATCATCACCTTCACCTTCCCGCATATCGGCAATGTCGGTACCAACGAGGAAGACATCGAGACGGTGAACATGGCGGCGACGCCCGGCGCGCGCGGCGTGATCCTGCGCTCGGCGATATCAGATCCCTCGAATTACCGCGCCACCCGCCATCTCGACCTGTGGTTGAAGGCGCGCGGCATCATCGGCCTCTCCGGTATCGACACCCGCGCGCTGACCGCGCTGATCCGCTCCAAGGGCATGCCCAATGCGGTGATCGTGCACGCCAGAAACGGCGAGTTCGACCTGCACGGCCTGAAGGAAGAAGCCCGCGAATGGCCCGGCCTCGAGGGCATGGACCTGGTGCCGATGGTCACCTCCGGCCAGCGCTTCACCTGGGACGAGACGCCCTGGGTGTGGGGCAACGGTTTCGGCCAGCAAACCGCGCCGGAATTCAACGTGGTCGCGATCGATTACGGCATCAAGCGCAACATCCTGCGCCTGCTCGCCGGCGTCGGCGCCAAGGTGACCGTGGTGCCGGCGACGACCGCCGCCGAAGACATCCTGGCGATGAAGCCGGACGGCGTGTTCCTGTCGAACGGCCCCGGCGATCCCGCCGCCACCGGCAAATATGCCGTGCCCGTGATCCAGAAGGTGATCGCGTCGGGGACGCCGACCTTCGGCATCTGCCTCGGCCATCAGATGCTTGGCCTTGCCGTCGGGGCCAAGACCATGAAGATGCATCAGGGCCATCACGGCGCCAACCATCCGGTCAAGGACGAGACCACCGGCAAGGTCGAGATCACCTCGATGAACCACGGCTTTGCCGTGGACCAGGCGACGCTGCCGAAAGGCGCGACCCAGACCCATATCTCGCTGTTCGACGGCTCCAATTGCGGCATCGCGCTTGAGGGCAAGCCGGTGTTCTCGGTGCAGTACCACCCGGAAGCCTCGCCCGGCCCGCGCGACTCGCACTATCTGTTCCAGCGCTTCGCCGATCTGATGCGGAAGAACAAGCGCGCGGCTTAGAGCCCGATCGTCATTGCCGGGCTTGACCCGGCAATCCATCCCTTGAAGAAGATGGATGCCCGGATCAAGTCCGGGCATGACGGCTATTGCGCGCGGCTGGCACCGACAGCAGCAATGCGTCTTCGCATCACATCACGGGAAATCTCGACATGACCGCCCCCGCCACCCCGAAGCCCGTCTACGGCGTCTCCTCGATGGCGGTGATGGCATCGATGTCCGGGCTCGACTTCGTGCGCGGCATCTTCGCCCGGACCCTGCCGGAGCCGCCGATCATGGAGAATGTCGAACCGTTCGACTGCACCGCCGAGACCGGCCATGTGGTGATCCACAGCGTCCCGGGCCTGCGCCACTACAACCCGATCGGCTCGGTGCATGGCGGCTACGCCGCGATCCTCTTGGATTCCGCGATGGGGCTTGCGGTGCAGACCACGCTGCCGCAAGGCTTTGGCTACACCACGCTGGAGTTCAAGATCTCCTTCGTCCGCGGCATGAGCCAGGACACCGGCAAAATCCGCACCGAGGGCCATGTGCTCAACGCCGGCCGCCGGGTTGCGACGGCGGAAGCGCGGATTACCGACGACAATGGCAAGCTGCTCGCCCATGCCACCACGACCTGCCTGGTGTTCGAGTTGCCCAAGACGACCTGAAGGCAATCGCGTCTTGGCGCCAGATCTTGGCGCATTGGAGCCATGACGAAGCGCGCTGGATCGCGGCCTGCGCTCTGTGATTGAGTTTCCCTGTCCGAGATCAGGCAAACATGATCCGGCCTGGAAAGGAAACGCCGATGATTTCAGCCCATTCAGACATGACCATCCGCGACATCCGCGTGACGATGCTGCGGCTGCCCTGGGCCGACGATCCCTGGCTGAAAGGCGCGGCGCTCGGCGCGACGCGCGACATTCTGATCTGCGACGTCGAAACGTCCGGCGGCGTTACCGGCATGGGCTATCTGTTCGTGTTCAAGCCGGCGATGAAGTCGATCGCGGCCTGTCTCGAGGAATGCATCATCCCGCGCGTCATCGGCAAGGACGCCACCGCGATCGAGGCGATCTGGCGCGATCTGTGGACGGCGACGATGACCTATGGCCGCGGCGGCATCGCCACGATGGCCATGTCGGCGCTCGACATCGCGCTGTGGGACGCGGTCGGGAAACGGGCCGGCCTGCCGCTGCACCGGCTGTGGGGGCACTATCGCTCGGAAATCCCGATCTATGGTTCCGGCTGCTTCCGGGGCGCCGGCGGCGACGGGATGATCGAGAAGGCGCTGCATTTCGTGAAGCAGGGCTACAAGGCGATCAAGATGCAGGTCGCGCACGTCCACACGCCGGCGCAGGACCTCGACAATGTGCGCCGCATGCGCGAGGCGCTCGGGCCCGACATTGACATCATGATCGACGTCAACATGGGCTGGAGCGCCGATGTCGCGATCGAGATGGGACGCAAGTTCGAGAAGTACGATATCTACTGGCTTGAGGAGCCGGTGCCGGCCGATGATTTCGCCGGCTTTCAGCGGATCGCGGCGGCGCTGGACATGCGCGTCGTCGGCGGCGAGACGCATTTCACGCGCTACGATCTGCGGCCGTTCTTTCTCAATCCCTGCCTGCCGATCCTGCAACCCGACCCGATGCGCGGCGGCATGACCGACCTGCGCAAGATCGCGGCGCTTGCGGACACGTTCGGCATCACTATCGCGCCGCATCTGTTTCCCGAACTCAATGTGCACCTCTTGGCTTCGATTCCGAACGGGATCTGGTGCGAGAACATGGCGCTGATCGACGATCTCTGGGTCGACCCGCCCGAAATCGCCAACGGCATGATCACCGCGCCGGAGCGGCCCGGGCACGGGCTCAGGTTCAGGGAAGACGTGTTGAAGTTCAAAATCTAGCTGGAACGGTTTGCGGACCGACGGTTTGATGGTCTGGAGACCACCTCGCAGCGCTGGAGAGCCACCATGTCGGTCGTCCGTACCGATATCGAACCCCAGACCATCGTCTTCCGGGACGACGGCCTCGTGCCGAACAATCCGATGCCGTTCCTAGTCTACAAGGCCGCCGTCGACGTCAGCAAGAATCCTGAGGCCACCATCGAGCAGCTGTTCGGCGAGAACGGCTGGGGCGCGATGTGGCGCAACGGCGTCTACGACTTCGCGCATTACCACGCCACCGTGCACGAGGTGCTGGGCGTCGCGCGCGGCCGCGCGCGCGTGCAGTTTGGCGGCGAGCGCGGGCAAGCACTCGAGATCGCGGCCGGCGACGTCGCGATCCTGCCCGCCGGCACCGGGCATCAATGCCTGTCGGCGAGCGACGATTTCTGCGTGGTCGGCGCCTATCCGCCGGGCCCCCCGATGGATCTGCAGCGGCCGACGCCGGAGAACCACGCCAGGGCGCTGAAGACGATCCCACAGGTTGCGCCCCCCGCTACCGATCCGGTGATGGGCAAGGACGGGCCGCTGGTGCGGCTGTGGAAGCGATAAGATCTAGGATGGTCGAACGGGTTGCTCTTGCCCTGCCCCCTCGCGAGAGGTGACCGGATACAGGCAACCTGAATCGATCATCGGAATTGCAGGCCATTTCAATCAAGCCTGCCGGCTTCACATTTCCAAGCTCCTTGATTTAAGTCAGCATCGCTGCGGCGATTTATGCCGCCAATGACACCTTAAAGCGCGCGATTCATCTGCGGGAGTGACAGAGCTTCCGCGTCCGCTGCTGCTCTTTTTGCAGGAGCAATGGAGGTCATATACATCACCTGACGGCATCAGATGCTCCGCGCTTCCCACAAGCAACCGCAACAGAGATCAGGAGAGGAGAATTCGACATGTTTCGAGGAATTCTGACGCTGACATTGTCGCTCTGCATTGGCGCGGCTACCGCGCCTGCAGCGCTGGCCCAGACGGCGCCGGCAATCAACGAGCAGGAGGCACACGCGATCGCGGTGGACGCCTATATTTACTTCTACCCGCTCCTGACGATGGACATCACGCGAAAGCAGTTCACCAACGTCGAGCCCGGCAAGGATAACTTCAAGGGCCCGATGAATACCTTCGTCAACGTGCCCGAATACCCACCGGCGAATTTCAAGGGCGTGGTGCGGTCCAACTTCGATACGCTCTATTCCGTTTCATGGCTGGACATGACCAAGGAGCCGGTTGTCGTCTCCGTTCCCGATACCGATGGACGCTTCTATTTGCTGCCGATGCTGGACATGTGGTCGGATGTGTTCGCCTCGCCCGGCTGGCGCACCACGGGCACCAAAGCGGGGACCTTTCTGGTGACGGCTCCGGGATGGCGGCCTGATCTGCGCGACAGGTTTGCGGAGGAGTTCAAGCTTCCGAAGGATACCCAGCGCATCGACGCGCCGACGCCTTACGTCTGGGTCATTGGCCGCACCAAGACGGACGGCCCGCCGGACTACGATGCGGTCCACAAGATACAGGCCGGCTACAAGGTCACGCCTCTTTCCGAGTTCGGCAAGACTCAGAAGCCGACCGAGGTCAGGATCGATCCCAGCGTCGACATGAAGACGGCGCCCAAGGTGCAGGTCGATACCATGTCGGCCGGCGTCTACTACGCGCAGGCCGCCGAGCTGCTCAAGCTTCACCCGCCGCACATCACCGATGAACCAATCATCGCGCAGATGAAGAGGATCGGCATCGAGCCCGGCAAGAGCTTCGAAATCAGCAAGGTGGACCCGGTGCTGCAACGGGCGCTGGAGACGGCGCCGCAGGACGGGCAGAAGCTGATGGCATGGAAGGTGCCGACGCTGGCGCGCGTTGCGAACGGCTGGTCGATGAACACCGACACGATGGGCGTTTACGGCAACTACTATTTGAAGCGTGCGATCGTCGCGCAGCTCGGGCTTGGCGCCAACCTGCCGGAGGACGCGATTTATCCGCTCAATCTCGCCGACAATACCGGCAAACCGCTCGACGGCGCCAACAAGTATACGATCACCTTTGAGAAGGGCGCGGCCCCGCCGGTCAATGCCTTCTGGTCGATCACGCTTTACGACCAGGAAGGATTCCAGGTCGGCAACGTGCTGAACCGCTTCGCTGTGTCCAGCTGGATGCCGTTCAAATACAACCCGGACGGCTCGCTCGATCTCTACTTCCAGAACGAAAGTCCGGGCGCGGACAAACAAGCCAACTGGCTCCCGGCGCCGAAGGGCGCTTTCAACCTGACCATGCGCCTTTACGGTCCGAAATCGGAGGCGCTGACCGGAAAGTGGAATCCTCCGCCGATCGTGCGATTGGAGACAGCGGTGGGTCTGTCAGCTCAGTAGGCTTCAACCGCACTGACCGCAGCCGGGCGGCCAGACCGCAAGCTTCGCGAAGCAGTCCGGAGCAAAGCAGCTCTGGATTGCTTCCTCGCGGGTGCGGCAACGCAGCTTACGCCGCGTTGCTGCCTTCCTGGCGGCTGGCCTCGAACAGGAACCAGGTGCGGCGCTCGGTTTCGTCGATGAAGGTTTCGAGCAGGCCTGCGGTGCCGGAGTCCTCCTGGTCGTCAGCCAGCTTGTGCGCCTTGCGCATCGCAGCCGCCATGTGCTTGTTGTCTTCCATCAACTCGCGCAGCATTTCGCGCGGCGGCACATAATCGTCGTCATTGTCCTTGATGGTCTGATGCTTGGCGATATCGCCGATCGACTTTAGCGTCGCGCCGCCAAGCTTGCGCACCCGCTCGGCGAGCTGGTCGGTGGTCGCGAAGATCGCCTCCGACTGCTCGTCCAGCAACAAATGGTAATCATGGAAATGCCGGCCGCTGACGTGCCAATGGAAATTCTTGGTTTTCAAATAGAGCGCGAAGGCGTCGGCCAGAAGCGTGTTGAGCGAGGCCGAGATCGTGTCCACCGCAGCCTGCGGCAGGTCGCTCGGCGTGTCGAGATCGGGCGAGATCTTGTCAGTCTTGGCTTTGCTCACGTTGGACCTTCCTGTTAGGAACGCGTATTTCGGCGTATTGAACATTGGCCGCCGGACCGCTAACGCATCATCAGCCCACCCGTTCCTGAGGCCAGGAACCCGTTCTGCCGGATACCAAACGCGATGGATGAATGGATCGATTATTACGATTCCACGCATACGATCTATGCGAGCCGACTGCACCGTGACCTGCATTTCCAGATCATCGCAAACGACATCATCGGCTACATCGCTTCGCCGGATGCCGTGGTGCTCGACTATGCCTGCGGCGAGGCGCTGTCGGCGGCGAAGGTCGCCAATGCCTGCGCCCAGCTCTATCTGGCGGAGCCGGCGCCCGGCGTACGCGGCCGTCTGGTCGCGCGCTTTGCGCCCGACACCCGCATCCGTGTCCGCTCGCTCGATGACCTGAAGCACATGGACGCGGACTCGATCGACCTCGTGGTGATGAACTCGGTGGCGCAATACATGACGCCGCAGGAGCTCGATTCCGCGTTCGACGTGATCCACCGCCTGCTGAAGCCCTCGGGCCGGTTCGTGCTCGGCGATATCCTGCGGCCTGAAGTCGGGATGGCGAGGGACGTCGCGGCCCTGCTGCGCTTTGCGGCGACCCACGGTTTCCTGCGCGATGCGCTGGTCGGGCTGGCTTCAACCGCGCTGTCCGACTACCGCCAGCTGCGCACCCGGATCGGACTGCAGCGCTACCGCGAGGACGAGATGATCGCCAAGCTCGGCGCCGCGGGGTTCAGCGCCCGACGCGCGCCGCGCAACATCGGGCACAATCCGTGGCGGATGACGTTCGTGGCGCACCACTGATCCTGGGTTGCGCCGGCTATTAACGTTACCCATCAGTAAACGTGGCGGCCGCTGAAATAATCAGCAATGATCCACTCGGCCCGGTGGCGGAAGCTTCGACGCGGCAGTGGTGCAACACTGTTTATCCTGGTTCAAATCCAGGCCGGGCCTCCAGCCTTCGCTGCTGACGCAGCTTCGGCTCGGCAGGCCTTCTCGTAGCTAAGGCTGCCGCGGCGTAGCCCGCAGGGCGAAGCCGGGCCGGTAGTCCCTCCCAATCCCTCACCCCCCAACCGGGCATACGCCGAATGCGGATTTTCCCCCAGAATCGCGGTTGATTGCGCGTTTTTGGGGGTTTCGCGGGTGCGGAAACTGGTCTAAAGACCACCCGCGCGCGAGGGATCGCGCTTCCGGCGCTACAACATGTAGCGCATGGCTCGAGGGACGCGCGGGAAGCGCGCCCTTTTTTTGTGCCTAAATTCCAGTCCGCGAGAGCTGATGCCCAAAAGAACCGACATCTCCACCATCCTGATCATCGGCGCCGGTCCCATCGTGATCGGCCAAGCCTGCGAGTTCGACTATTCCGGCACGCAGGCCTGCAAGACGCTCAAGGAAGAGGGCTATCGGATCGTCCTGGTCAATTCCAACCCGGCGACGATCATGACCGACCCGGAGCTGGCGGATGCGACCTATATCGAGCCGATCACGCCCGAAATCGTCGCCAAGATCATCGAAAAGGAACGCCACGTCGTGCCCGGCGGCTTCGCGCTGCTGCCGACCATGGGCGGCCAGACCGCGCTGAACTGCGCGCTGTCGCTGCGCAAGCAGGGTACGCTGGAGAAGTTCGACGTCGAGATGATCGGCGCCACCGCCGACGCCATCGACAAGGCCGAAGACCGCCAGCTGTTCCGCGACGCCATGGAGAAGATCGGGCTGCAGACGCCGAGGTCGCGGCTCGCCAATGCGTCGGCGCTGAAGAAGTCCGACCGCGACAAGTACCTCGCCGATCAGGCCAAGCTGTCCGGCCCCGAGCTCGAAGCCTTCGAACGGCAGTGGGAAGGCGGCGAGAACGAGCGGCGCAAGCGCTACCAGCAGCAGGCCTTGGCCGAAGCGCTGATGGCGCTGTCCGACATCGGCCTGCCCGCGATCATCCGCCCCTCCTTCACGCTCGGCGGCACCGGCGGCGGCATCGCCTACAACAAGGAAGAATATCTCGACATCATCGAGCGCGGCCTCGATGCCTCGCCGACCAACGAGGTGCTGATCGAGGAATCCGTCCTCGGCTGGAAAGAGTTCGAGATGGAGGTGGTGCGCGACAAGAAGGACAATTGCATCATCATCTGCTCGATCGAGAACGTCGATCCGATGGGCGTGCACACCGGCGATTCCATCACGGTGGCGCCGGCGCTGACGCTCACCGACAAGGAATACCAGATCATGCGCGACGCATCGATTGCGGTGCTGCGCGAGATCGGGGTCGAGACCGGCGGCTCCAACGTGCAGTTCGGCATCAATCCGGACGACGGCCGCATGGTCGTGATCGAGATGAATCCGCGAGTTTCTCGTTCTTCTGCATTGGCTTCGAAGGCCACCGGCTTCCCGATCGCCAAGGTCGCCGCCAAGCTTGCGATCGGCTACACGCTCGACGAGATCGCCAACGACATCACCGGCGGCGCGACGCCGGCCTCGTTCGAGCCGACGATCGACTACGTCGTCACCAAGATTCCGCGCTTTGCGTTCGAGAAATTCCCCGGCGCCTCCTCCACGCTGACCACCTCGATGAAGTCGGTCGGCGAGGTGATGGCGATCGGTCGCACTTTCCAGGAGAGCCTGCAGAAAGCCCTGCGCGGGCTCGAGACCGGGCTGACCGGCCTCGACGAGATCGACATCGAGGGCCTCGGCCGCAGCGACGACAAGAACGCGATCCGCGCGGCGCTCGGCACGCCGACGCCGAACCGCCTGCTGCAGGTCGCGCAGGCGATGCGGCTCGGCTGGTCCAACGAGGATATCTTCAATTCCTGCAAGATCGATCCCTGGTTCCTCGCGGAGCTGCGCGCCATCGTCGAGATGGAAGGCAAGATCCGCAGCAGCGGCCTGCCGACCAATGCGTTCGCCATGCGGATGCTGAAGGCGATGGGCTTCTCCGACGCACGGCTCGCCGTGCTCACGGAGACCACCGAGGCCGACGTCACCGCCAAGCGCCACGCGCTCGGGGTGCGCCCGGTATTCAAGCGCATCGACACCTGCGCGGCGGAGTTCGCTTCACCGACCGCCTACATGTATTCGACCTATGAGCGGCCGTTCGCCGGCGAATTTGCCGACGAGAGCGCGCCGTCGGACCGCAAGAAGGTGATCATCCTCGGCGGCGGCCCGAACCGCATCGGCCAGGGCATCGAGTTCGACTATTGCTGCTGCCACGCCTGCTTCGCGCTCGAGGACGCCGGTTACGAGACCATCATGGTCAACTGCAACCCGGAAACGGTGTCGACCGACTACGACACCGCCGACCGGCTGTATTTCGAGCCGCTGACCGCCGAGGACGTGCTCGAGATCATCGCGACCGAGCGCAAGAACGGCACGCTGCACGGCGTGATCGTGCAGTTCGGCGGCCAGACCCCGCTGAAGCTTGCCCGCGCGCTCGAAGCCGCCGAAGTGCCGATCCTCGGCACCTCGCCCGACGCGATCGACCTCGCCGAGGACCGCGACCGCTTCAAGCGCGTGCTCGACAAGCTGCGTCTCAAGCAGCCGAAGAACGGCATCGCCTATTCGGTCGAGCAGGCCCGCCTCGTCGCCGCCGATCTCGACCTGCCGCTGGTGGTGCGTCCGTCCTACGTGCTCGGCGGCCGCGCGATGCAGATCATCCGCGAGGAGAACCAGCTCAACGACTACCTGCTGGGAACGCTGCCCGAGCTGGTGCCCGCCGACATCAAGGCGCGCTACCCGAACGACAAGACCGGGCAAATCAACACCGTGCTCGGCAAGAACCCGCTGCTGTTCGACCGCTATCTGTCCGACGCAACCGAAGTCGACGTCGACTGCCTCTGCGACGGCAAGGACACCTTCATCGTCGGCATCATGGAGCACATCGAGGAAGCCGGCATCCATTCCGGCGACTCCGCCTGCTCGCTGCCGCCGCATTCGCTCGACGCCAAGACCATCGAGGAGCTGGAGCGGCAGACCCGCGAGCTCGCGCTCGGGCTCGACGTGGTCGGCCTGATGAACGTGCAATACGCCATCAAGGACGGCGAGATCTACGTGCTCGAGGTCAACCCGCGCGCATCCCGCACCGTGCCGTTCGTCGCCAAGGTGATCGGCACGCCGGTCGCCAAGATCGCGGCGCGGATCATGGCCGGCGAAAAGCTCGCCGACTTCAAGCTGAAGAAGAAGAAGCTCGGCCATGTCGGCGTGAAGGAATCGGTATTCCCGTTCGCGCGTTTCCCCGGCGTCGACACCGTGCTCGGACCGGAGATGCGTTCGACCGGCGAAGTGATGGGCATCGACCGCTCCTTCGAGGTCGCGTTCGCGAAGAGCCAGCTCGGCGGCGGCACGCGCGTGCCGCGGCAGGGCACGGTGTTCGTCTCGGTGCGCGGCGACGACAAGATGCGCATCGCGGATGCGGTGCGGCTGTTGCACTCGCTCGGCTTCAAGGTGATGGCAACCTCGGGCACGCAGCGCTACCTCAGCGACAACGGCGTGCCGACGGAAAAGGTGAACAAGGTGCTCGAAGGCCGTCCGCACATCGTCGACGCCATCACCAATGGCGACGTCCAGCTGGTCTTCAATACCACCGAAGGTCCGCAGGCGCTGGCCGACAGCCGCTCGCTGCGGCGGGCTGCCCTCTTGCATAAAGTGCCATATTACACCACTCTTTCGGGCGCGGTGGCGGCCGCACGGGGAATCCGGGCCTATCGGGACGGGGACCTTGAGGTCCGCACGCTTCAGAGTTACTTTTCCGAAAGCTGACCGCTGCCCGGGCTGAAGGCCCGAAGCGGTCAATTAGCCGAATGGCTGGAACTCACCGCGCGATTGGATGTTGTCACGGCCCTTAGCGGGGCCGAGTATCACTGGGCTTCCGGGCGCGTTGGCGCCCTGATTCCTGCGTTAGCTGAACTGGATATTCGTGCACGGCCGCCGGGCGCGCGCGATGAAGGACGAAGATGATGGATAAGGTTCCGATGACTGCGGGCGGATACGCCGCGCTGACGGACGAGTTGAAGCATCGCCAATCGGTGGATCGTCCGCGCATCATCGAACACATCGCGGAAGCGCGCTCGCACGGCGATCTCTCGGAGAACGCCGAGTATCACGCCGCCAAGGAAGAGCAGTCGCACAACGAGGGCCGCATCGCCGAGCTCGAGGACAAGCTCGCGCGCGCCGACATCATCGACATTTCGAAACTGTCAGGCGACACCATCAAGTTCGGCGCGACCGTGACGCTGATCGATGAGGACACCGAGAAGAAGGCGGTGTGGCAGATCGTCGGCGAAGTCGAGGCCGACGCCAAGAAGGGCCGCATCTCCATCACCTCGCCGCTCGCGCGCGCGCTGATCGGCAAGAAGAAGGGGACCACCGTCGAGGTGATGGCGCCGGGCGGCGCCAAGGCCTACGAGATCACCAAGGTCGAGTGGCGGTAGTTACCTTCACGTGACTGGTGCAGAAAAGCCGCGTCCCGCACGCGGCTTTTTTTATGCCCCGCGTTTCTCCCCGGTCTGACAGCAATGTGAATGGAGAGCCGCTGCACGCCATGCCAGTGAGGCCGTGACATGTTTATGCAGTATAATCATGTCGGGGGACGGAGTTCGGGCTGACGATTGCGTCGCAACACGCATCGCTGCGCGTCACCGTGTCACTGCCGCGTTCTCTCGCAACTGCCATCGCGCGAGGAATGATTCCAGGCGCAAGGTGTTGACATCACACTCCGGTGGCGGACACCGTGTGTTTCTGCATCTTGCAACGTTCCAGTGTGTCAAACAGGGGGTAAATGACAATGGACGAGATGTTCTCCAAGCTCCAGCCGGTGGCGCTCAGCCTGTTCCGGTTCATCACCGGACTGCTGCTGTTTCAGTTCGGCGTTGCCAAAATTTTCAAATTCCCACCCGGGACAATGTTCGAGAAGGTCGAGCTGTTCTCATTGATCGGCGCGGCCGGCGCCCTCGAATTGGTGCTCGGCGGGCTCCTGATGATTGGCCTGTTCTCGCGGATCGTAGCCTTTATCTTGGCGGGTGAAATGGCCTTCGCTTACTTCATCGGCCATTTTCCAAAAGGGTTCTACCCGCTGCTCAATAACGGCAGTCTGGCGATCGCGTTCTGCTTCGCCTGCCTCTACCTCGCGACCTCGGGCCCGGGTCCGATCAGCGTCGACGCTGCGATGGGGAAGAGGTAGCAGCGCTAGGCGCTTCCCACTCATTGACGACGTCATTCCGGGATAGCGCGTTAGCGTCAGACCCAGAATCTCGAGATTCCGGGCTCGATGCTAACGCATCGCCCCGGAATGACGCGCACGGCGCTCTAGCCGACCGCCTTCAATCCCAGCGGCACCGCGGCCTCATATTTCGAATTGTGCAGCACCAGTGACGTCCTGACGTTGCGCACATGCGGCGCCGCCGTCAGGTGGGTGACGAAATCCTGGAACGTCGCCATGTCGGGCGCGACGCATTTGAGGATGAAGTCGACTTCGCCCGACAGCATCCAGCATTCCCGCACCAGCGGCTCGGCGCGCACGAAATTCTCGAAGGCGCGGAGATCGGCATCAGCCTGGCTCGACAGATGCACCGAGGCGAACACCGTGACGTCGTAGCCGAGGCGGCGCGGATCGAGCAGGCCGCGGTATCCCTGGATGTAGCCTTCCTCCTCCAGCGCCCGGACCCTGCGCAGGCAGGGCGGCGGCGAGATACCGACGCGCTTGGCCAGTTCCACATTGGTGATTCGGCCATCGGCCTGGATCTCGGCGAGGATTTTGAGGTCGATCTCGTCAAGGTTCTTCGACACGCGACTACAGTTCCCTAGGGGTTTGGAAGGCTTGGCGGGTTCGCCGGCAACTCTCATAGCGCAGCCCGCTGGCATTGCGCAATTTTATTGCGCGTGCAGCGCACGATTTCGCGAATGTGACTTCAGTTCCGGGGAAAAATCGCTGACATGGATTGCAAATCTTGCATAGCTTCCCAGATATCCTAGACTTGGATTTGACACTTTTAGCACCGCCGTGACCTGCTTCCGGGGTGCTTCCCACACAAGTCCCCGTCAAAGTCCCCAGAAGAGAGGGATCAGCTAATGCCCGCGCCTGTCCATGCCAAGGTCGTCATCATCGGGTCCGGCCCCGCCGGCTACACCGCAGCGATCTACGCGGCACGCGCGATGCTCGAGCCGGTGCTGATCCAGGGCATCCAGCCGGGCGGGCAGCTCACCATCACCACCGACGTCGAGAACTATCCCGGCTTCGCCGATGTGATCCAGGGCCCCTGGCTGATGGAGCAGATGGAGAAGCAGGCGGCCCATGTCGGCACCAAGATCGTCACCGATCTTGTCAACAAGCTGGAACTCGGCCAGCGCCCGTTTCGCCTGACTTGCGATTCCGGCGACGTCTATCTCGCCGAGACCGTGATCCTCGCCACCGGCGCCCAGGCGCGCTGGCTCGGACTGCCCTCGGAAGCAAAGTTCCAGGGCGGCGGGGTGTCGGCCTGCGCGACCTGCGACGGCTTCTTCTACCGCGGCAAGGACGTCGTGGTGGTCGGCGGCGGCAACACCGCGGTCGAGGAAGCGCTGTACCTGACCAATCACGCCTCCCAGGTCACCATCGTGCATCGCCGCGATCATTTCCGCGCCGAGCGCATCCTGCAGGAGCGGCTGTTCAAGAATCCCAAGATCAAGGTGGTGTGGGATTCGGCGATCGACGAGATCTGCGGATCGGAGAACCCGAACAAGGTCACCCATGTGCGGCTGAAGAACGTCAAGACCGGCGCGCTCACGAACCTCAAAACCGACGGCGTCTTCATCGCGATCGGCCATGCGCCGGCGACGGAGCTCGTCAAAGGCCAGATCAAGCTGAAACCGTCGGGCTACGTCGAGGTTGCGCCGAACTCCACCGCGACCTCGATGCCCGGCCTGTTCGCCGCGGGCGACGTGGCGGATGAAACCTTCCGGCAGGCGGTCACCGCCGCCGGCCTCGGCTGCATGGCTGCGCTCGAGGCGGAACGCTTCCTGGCTCTTCGCGCGAGCGATCGCGCAGCGGCGGAATAATCATGGCACGATCTCGCGACGGATTTACGGATATGGATTGGGACAAGCTGAAGGTCTTTCACGCGGCGGCGGAGGCGGGCAGCTTCACGCATGCCGGCGAACAGCTTGGCCTGTCGCAATCGGCAGTCTCCCGCCAGGTCAGCGCGCTGGAGCAGGAGCTCTCGGTGTCGTTGTTTCACCGCCACGCCCGCGGCCTAATCCTCACCGAGCAGGGCGACCTCCTGTTCCGCACCGCGCATGACGTGTTCATGCAGCTGCAGGCGGCCCGCGCAAAGCTCACCGACAGCCGCGAGCGGCCGAGCGGCGACCTCAAGATCACGACGCCCCCGGCGCTCGGCATCAACTGGCTGATCCCGCGGCTCGACGAGTTCACCGCGCTCTATCCCGACATCCGGATTTCGCTGATCGTCACCGACGAGGATCTCGACCTCTCGATGCGCGAGGCCGACGTCGCGATCCGCACCCGCAAGCCGACCCAGCCGGACCTGATCCAGCGCAAGCTGTTCTCGATCGGCTTCCATGCCTACTGCTCGCCGGAATACATCAAGCGCTTCGGCACGCCGCGCACGCTCGATGATCTCGACTCGCACCGCATCATCATGCTCGGCGACTCGCAGGTGCCGGCGCATCTGCAGAACCGCAGCTGGCTGATCGATGCCGGCCGCAACGGCTCCGGTCCGCGCGAGCCCTACTTCAAGGTCAACAACATCCTCGGCCTCGTGCGCGCCTGCCAGCAGGGCCTCGGCATCGCCGCGCTGCCGGACTATCTGGTCGAACAGAACAACCTCGTGCAGCTGTTCGGCGAGTCCGACTCGATCGCGCTCGACACCTACTTCGTCTATCCGGAAGAGCTGAAGACGGTGGCCCGGGTGCAGGTGTTCCGCGACTTCGTGGTCAGCAAGGCGCAGCGCTGGCCGTCGTGATTAAGCCGCCCTTATAGGGCTGCTTTATAGGGATATCCGTGCTGCCCCCGGTCTCCGCATGACTGACATGCGACCTGGATAGTTGCTGCAAGCCGTCGATGGGGATCATAGTGCTTACACGCTGAGCGTTCGCGTCGCGCATATGTCCCCCTCCTCCAGTGGCGCGGAAGTTCAGTAATCCCTCTTGGAAGGTGATTGTGTCGGCCTCACGTGGCCAATACCTTAAGCCGGGCTCACTCGAGCCCGGCTTTTTTTTCATCGCCGTGCCTTTTCACCTCCATGGCATGCGCAAAACGCGCCGCACGCGCCGGTCAGCATGTGCATTGACAACAACCTCGCAGCGCAGCATCATCATCCCATGATCACGACTTCGTGCGCCGTTCTGTCGTCGAAAAAAGCTCCCCTCCCGGGGACACGAGATCGCGCGCGATAAGATCACCTTCGCATTCAGACCGATCCCGAAACCCCGCCGCCTGGACGGGGTTTTTTGTTGGTCCCGTCTCCGGCTTTGCCTTCTTAAGGAGATGGAACATGACCGATCTACATCAGCAATTGCAGGGCCTCTGGCTGCCTTTGATCACGCCATTCCGTAACGGCGAGCTCGACGTCACGTCGCTGCGGCGTCTCGTACGGCACTACGCCAATGGCCCCGTCGACGGGTTCATTCTCGGCGCAACCTCCGGCGAGGGCACGGCGCTCAGCGTGGACGAACTGGGGGGGCTGGTGAGCGTCGTGCTCGACGAGCTCAGTGCCAGCTCCCGCCATTTGCCGGTCTGTCTCGGGCTCTCCGGCGCCTCGACCGCCCGGATGAAGGAAGTGCTGGATGATACGGCCGACTGGCCGATCAACGGCTATCTGATCGCCAGCCCCTATTACATCAGGCCCTCGCAGCGCGGGCTCGTGCAGCACTTCAACGCGCTCGCCGATCACGCGTCGTGGCCGATCGTGCTTTACAACATTCCCTATCGCACGGCGGTGAACCTGACCAACGAGACGCTGCTGGCGCTCGCGGACCATCCGAACATCGCCGGCATGAAGGATTGCTGCGCCGACCGCGCGCAGTCGATCGACTTCCTCAACCGCCGGCCGGCCGGCTTTCGCGTGCTGACCGGCGAGGACGCGCAAACCTTCGATGCGCTCTCGGACGGCGCCGACGGCGCGATCCTGCTGTCCGCACATCTGGAAACAAACACCTTCGCTGCGATCCGCACGCTGCTGCAGCAGGGCCAGCGCGACGCGGCGCTGGCCGCCTGGCAGAGCGTCGTCGGCCTGACGAGGCTGCTGTTCGCCGAACCGAGCCCCGCGCCGGCCAAGCACTGGCTGTGGCGGCAGGGGCTGATCGACAGCCCCGAGGTGCGGCTGCCAATGGTCGCGGTCAGCGAGGATCTCGCAACCTGGCTCGACGCCGAGATGGAGCGCCGCGCGCAGCTGCTGCTGCCAGCGTGATCGCTCCGCTCCCTCTCCCCGTTCTTACGGGGAGAGGGCTGGGGTGAGGGGCTGCTTCCGCACAAAAGGCGAGAGACAGACTCGTGGAGAGTCCCCCTCACCCGGATCGCATTTTGCGATGCGATCCGACCTCTCCCCGCAAGCGGGGCGAGGTAAGAGACGCCTAGTCCAGCTTCACCTGCGAAAGCCGCAGCGCATTGCCGATCACGCTGACCGAAGACAGCGCCATCGCGGCGGCGCCGACCATCGGCGACAGCAAGATGCCGAACAGCGGATACAGCACGCCGGCTGCGATTGGCACGCCGGCGGCGTTGTAGACGAACGCGAACGCCAGGTTCTGGCGGATGTTGCGCATGGTCGCGACCGACAACCGCCGCGCGCGCACCAGGCCCATCAGGTCGCCGGTGAGCAGCGTGACGCCGGCGCTCTCGATCGCGACGTCGGTGCCGCCGCCCATCGCGATGCCGACATCGGCGGCGGCGAGCGCCGGTGCGTCATTGACGCCGTCGCCGGCCATCGCGACGGTGCGCCCCTCGCCGCGCAGCCGCTGCACGACCTCGCTCTTGCGCTCCGGCAGAACGCCGGCCTGGACGTCGTCGATGCCGAGCGTCTTTGCCACCGCCCGCGCGGTGGTCTCGTTGTCGCCGGTCAGCATCACGATGCGCAGGCCCTCGGCGCGCAGCGCCTGCAACGCACTGGTCGCGGACGGCTTGACCGGATCGGCAATCGCGATCACGCCGGCGATGCGGCCGTCGACCGCGACATAGATCGCCGTCGCGCCGTCCCGCCGCGCGGCCTCGGCCGCCTCGTCGAGCGCTGCCGTCGCGATCTTCAACTCGGCCATCAGCACCGCGTTGCCGAGCCCAACCTGCCTGCCCTCGACCGTGCCGGTCGCGCCCTTGCCGGAGGGCGAGGCAAAATTGCCGACGGCGGCGGATGCGAGCTTGCGCTCCCTGGCAGCCGCGATAATCGCCTGCGCCAGCGGGTGCTCGCTGCCCTGCTCGACGCTGGCAGCAACGCGCAGCAGATCGCTCTCGTCGAATCCTTCGGCGGCAATGACGCGCACGACCGTCGGCTTGCCCTCGGTGAGCGTTCCGGTCTTGTCGATGACCAGCGTATCGATCGCCTCCATCCGCTCCAGCGCCTGCGCGTCGCGGATCAGGATGCCGGAATGCGCGCCGCGACCGACGCCGACCATGATCGACATCGGCGTCGCCAATCCCAGCGCGCACGGACAGGCGATGATCAGCACCGTGACGGCGGCGACCAGCGCGAAGGTCAGGCGCGGCTCGGGGCCGAACACCGTCCAGGCGATGAAGGCGAGCACGGCAGCGGCGATCACCGCCGGCACGAACCAGCCGGCGACACGATCGGCCAGCCGCTGGATCGGCGCGCGTGAGCGCTGCGCCTTAGCCACCATGTCGACGATCCGCGACAGCATGGTGTCGCGGCCGATCTTCTCGGCGCGCATCACAAGACCGCCGCTCTGGTTGACCGTACCGCCGATCACGCTCGCGCCTTCGGCCTTCGTGACCGGCATCGACTCGCCTGTGACCATGGACTCGTCGATGACCGCACTGCCCTCGACGACGACGCCGTCGACCGGAACCTTCTCGCCCGGCCGCACGCGAAGGCGGTCGCCGACCTTGATCGCATCGATGTCGATGTCCTCGTCGCCATGATCGGTGATACGCCGCGCGGTCTTCGGCGCGAGACCGAGCAGCGCGCGGATCGCGCCCGAGGTCTGCGCGCGCGCGCGCAATTCCAGCACCTGGCCAAGCAGCACCAGCACCGTGATCACCGCCGCCGCCTCGAAATACACCGCGACCGCGCCATGCATGTCGCGGAACGCGGGCGGGAATAGCTGCGGCGCCAGCGTCGCGACCACGCTGTAGACATAGGCAACGCCGGTGCCCATCGCGATCAGCGTGAACATGTTGAGATTGCGGGTGACCAGCGACTGCCAGCCGCGCACGAAGAACGGCGCGCCGGCCCACAGCACGACCGGCGTCGCCAGCACGAGTGAGACCCAGTTCGACCAGTGCTGCGGCACCAACTGCATCAATCCGAGATGGCTGCCCATCTCGAGCACGAACACCGGCACGGTCAGCGCGAGGCCGATCCAGAACCGCCGCGTCATGTCGATCAGTTCGGGATCGGGACCGTCGTCGAGCGAGACCTGCTCGGGCTCCAGCGCCATGCCGCAGATCGGGCAGCTGCCGGGGCCGACCTGGCGCACCTCGGGATGCATCGGACAGGTGTAGATGGTGCCCGCGGGCGCCGGCGGCTCCTCCTCGCGCGGCTTGAGATACTTCTCAGGGTCGGCCTCGAAACGCTCGCGGCAGCGGCCGCTGCAGAACAGGTACTCCTCGCCCTGGTAGCTGAAGCGATGCTTGGCGGTCGCCGGGTCGACCTTCATGCCGCAGACCGGATCGATCGCGAACGCCGTCTCGGCCGGCGGCGTGTCGTGATCATGCTTGCCGCCGCAGCAGGAATGCGCGGCCGCGCCATTGTGGTGATGATCCGCGTGCGAATGGTCGTGCTTTGCGTGTGCCACGAAACTCTTCCCGGCCGGTAACCCGACCTCTTGATTTAGATACCCTAGGGGGGTATATGAGACCTATGAGAGACGAGGTCAAGACATCCTGCTTAAAACGGCTCAAACGGATCGAAGGTCAGATCCGCGGATTGGCCGCCATGGTCGAGGACGACCGCTATTGCATCGACGTGGTGACGCAGATCGCGGCCGCGCGCGCGGCGCTGCGCCGCGTCGAGGAAGAGGTGCTGCGCGATCATGTGGCGCATTGCGTCGAGCATGCGATCTCGTCCGGCGACAAGGCCGACCAGCGGCGCAAAATCGCCGAGCTGATGGACGTGATCGGCCGTGCGGATAGGTGATCTAAGCGCCACCCCATACTCGATGTCGTCCCTGCGTTCGCAGTGCGAAAGCAGGGACCCATAATCACAGGACGCCGGGACGGAGCGAGCTAGGCCACAGCTCGCTTCAACAACGCGACCCTGTGGTTATGGGTCCCGGGTCGCGCTTCGCTTGCCCGGGACGACGTGGGAAAGAGCGGCACCCGCACATTCAGCGTCGTCCCGGCCTTCGCCGGGACGACGTGGGGAAAAAGCTCTCTCGAAATCGATGCTCAGGTATTGAATCTGAAATGCATGACGTCGCCGTCGGCGACGACGTACTCCTTGCCTTCAAGCCGCAGCTTGCCGGCATCGCGCGCGCCGGCTTCGCCGTTGCCGGCGATGTAGTCGGCATAGGCGATGGTCTCGGCACGGATGAAGCCCTTCTCGAAATCGGTATGGATCACGCCGGCGGCAGCGGGCGCCTTGGTGCCGCGGTCGATGGTCCAGGCGCGGGCTTCCTTCGGGCCGACGGTGAAATAGGTGATGAGATCGAGCAGCCGGTAGCCGGCGCGGATCAGCCGATCGAGGCCGGCCTCTTCCAGACCCAGCGTCTCCAGGAAGTCAGTGCGTTCCTCACGCGACAACGTCGCGATTTCGGATTCGATCTTGGCCGAGATCACGACCGCGACCGCGCCCTCCTCCTTGGCGCGCTCGAACACTGCCTTGGAGAAATTGTTGCCGTCCTTGGCCGAGCCTTCCTCGACGTTGCAGACGTAGAGCACGGGCTTCGAGGTCAAGAGCCCGAGCATGCGGAACGCACGCTCCTCCTCCGGCTTGCGTTCCAGTCCGCGGGCAGGCTTGCCGTCGCGCAGCAACACCAGCGCGCGGTTGACCAGCTCGAGCTGCTCCTTGGCTTCCTTGTCGTTGCCCTTGGCCTTCTTCGAGAGGTTGTCGACGCGCTTCTCGAGGCTGTCGAGATCGGACAGCATCAGCTCGGTCTCGATGGTCTCGATGTCGGCGAGCGGCGCGATCTTGCCTTCGACATGGGTGATGTCGGAATCCTCGAAGCAGCGCACCACATGGGCGATGGCGTCGACCTCGCGGATGTTGGCGAGGAACTGGTTGCCGAGACCTTCGCCCTGCGACGCGCCGCGGACGAGGCCCGCGATGTCGACGAAGGTCAGCCGGGTCGGAATGATCTGCGCGGACTTCGCGACCGCCGCGAGCTTCTCCAGCCGCGGATCGGGCACCGCGACCTCGCCGACATTCGGCTCGATGGTGCAGAACGGATAGTTCGCCGCCTGGGCGGCCGCCGTCTCGGTCAGCGCATTGAACAGCGTCGACTTGCCGACGTTAGGCAGCCCGACGATCCCGCATTTGAATCCCATGTCTTCCTCGATAATCTCTGGTTCGTCATGGCGGGCTCGTGCCGATGACGGATAAGGGAGATCAGGCCGGCTTCTCGCCGCCGTTCTCACCCTTGTCGAAAAACCCCTTGGCCTGCATCGTCAGATGCACCTTGTTGGCGAACGACGCGTCGTGCCCCGCAGCCAGCAGGCCGGCATTGTCGGCGACGGCCTGGCACAGGGCCTCCACCCACGCCCGGTCGCTCTTGGCGAAGTCGGACAGCACGTGGCTGTGCACGAGCTCCTTGACGCCGGGATGACCGATCCCGAGCCGCACCCGCCGATACTCGTTGCCGATATGCGCGGAGATCGAGCGCAGGCCGTTGTGGCCGGCGATCCCGCCGCCGATCTTGACCCGCACCTTGGCGGGCGGCAGTTCGAGCTCGTCCTGGAACACGGTGATGTCGGAGGGCGCGAGCTTGAAGAAGTTCGCCGCTTCCTGCACCGCGCGCCCGGACTCGTTCATGTAGGTGGTCGGCTTCAGCAGCACGACCTTCTCGCGATCGACGACGCCCTCGGAGGTCTCGCCCTGAAAGCGACGGCGCCATGGTCCGAAACCATGACGCCGTGCAATCTCATCGACCGCCAGGAAACCGATATTGTGCCGGTTGCTGGCGTATTTCGCGCCGGGATTACCGAGACCGACAAAGAGGCGCATGGCGCGGCATCCCGCGTCGGCGCGCCATCAGACGATCGCGCGCCGACCTGATCGATTACTTCTTCTTGTCGCCACCGGCGGGAGCCTTGGCACCCGCGGCCGGAGCCGCAGCACCCGCAGCCGGAGCCGCCGCAGCGGCCGGAGCTGCAGCACCCGCGGCCGGAGCAGCGCCACCGGCAGCAGCCGCAGCCGCGGCCTTCTGCTCTTCGGCGTAGCCGGACGGCGGCACGAGGGTGACCAGGGTCGCGTCCTCGCGGGTCAGCGACTTCACGCCCTTGGGCAGCTTGATGTCGGTGAGATGCAGCGAGTGGCTGATCTCGAGGCTGCCGACGTCGGCTTCGATGTATTGCGGAATGTTGTCGACCGCGCATTCGAGTTCGAGCGCGTGGGTGACGATGTTCACGGTGCCGCCGCGCTTGACGCCGGGGGCGGTTTCGGCGTTCACGACGTGCAGCGGCACGCTGACGCGGATGGTGGCGCCTTCGCCGAGCCGCATGAAGTCGACATGGACCGGGAAGTCCTTCACCGGGTCGAGGTGGTAGTCGCGCGGAATCACGCGATGCTTCTTGCCCTCGAGATCGATGTCGAACAGCGTGGTGAGGAACCGGCCCGCCAGGATGCGCTGGCGCAGTTCACGATCGTCGACCGAGATGGTCACCGGGGGCTGGTTGTCTCCGTAGATCACTCCGGGAACTCTCCCGGCGCGACGCTCTGCCCGGGCGGCCCCCTTGCCGCTCTTCGGACGCGCGGTCGCCTTCAATTCCTTGACGGTCGCCATAGCGTTAAGTCCTTGTATTTAAAAAGTTAAAGGCCGCAGCGCGGCCCATGCTCAGGTCCACAGCAAGCCTCCAGGGGTGCGGGGGCCGCGGACGTGGCGGGCTTTTAGCCCCAAAGGGCCGAAATGACAAGGAAATGAAGGGATTTTTCTCGGGTTACCGAGCGAGGATCGTAGCCCGGATGGAGCGAAGCGAAATCCGGGACCACTGCCTCTGCGGGCCGGCCCCGGATTGCGCTTCGCTCCATCCGGGCTACGGGACTGCGCTCCGGGCCGTATCAGCCGGCCGTACCGCCGAGCTTGGCCTCCAGCGCCGCGATCCTCGCCTTCAGCGCCTCGTTCTCCTCGCGCGCCAGGCGGGCCATGTCCTTGACCGCGTCGAATTCCTCGCGCTTCACCACGTCGAGGTCGCGCAGGATCCGTTCCGCCTGGTTGCGCATGACCGTGTCGACCTCGCGCTTGACGCCCTGGGCGGCGCCCGCGGCATCGTTCATCAGACGGCCGATCTCATCGAAAAACCGGTTGCTGGTCTGGGTCATTTCGCAAAACTCTCCGCGTTCACTGCCTCGCGCCAAAGACAATGGCGATCTCAGCCATCCGGTTCAAGTCCGCCGCGAATGGCAGGCCTCCCGAGGCTTGCCTTGTCATGCTCCGGTTTCCTTGCAATCGTATGAACTCACAACAGAAATCGCACACATAACGCGAGCAGAAACGCCATGATCGACCAGACCGTCGAGATCCCGACCAAGGACGGCAAGACCACCACCTTCATCACCCATCCCGAGCGCGGCGGCCCCTTCCCCGTCGTCATCTTCTACATGGACGCGCCGGCGATCCGCGAGGAGCTGCGCGACATGGCGCGCCGGCTCGGCACGTCAGGCTATTATGTGATGCTGCCCAATATGTATTACCGCGCCGGCGTGATGGAGCTCGGCCCGATCAATCCCGATCCGGAATCGCCCGAGCGCAAGCGCATGTTCGAGCTGATGCACTCGCTCAACATCCCGCTGGTGATGGAAGACACCAAGGGCCTGCTCGCCTATGCCGAGACGCAGAAGGCCGCCAACACCAGGATCATCGGCACTGTCGGCTATTGCATGAGCGGCCGCTATGCGGTGAACGCGGCGACGCATTTCGGCGATCGCGTGAAGGCCGCCGCCTCGGTCTACGGCACGCATCTGGCGACCGACCAGCCCGACAGTCCGCATCTTGCCGCGCAAAAGACAAAGGCCGAACTCTATTTCGCCTGCGCCGAGACCGATATCTACGCGCCACAGGACATCATCGAGCAGGTGAAGGCCGGCATGAAGGGATCGAACAACGAGGTCGAGATCTATCCCGGCACGCATCACGGCTTTGCGTTCCCCAAGCGTCCGGTCTATGACCGCGACGCCGCCGAACGCCATTGGGAGCGGCTCCTCGCGCTTTACCGGCGCAACCTCGTGGGCTGAGCCTCAAGACGCACGATGCCGTTCCTGCTGATCGACTTTCCGGTGTTCAATCCCGTCGCGCTCTCGCTCGGGCCGATCGTGATCCGCTGGTATGCGCTGGCCTACATCGTCGGCATCGTGCTGGGCTGGATCTACGCCCGCTCGCTGATCAAGAAGGAGCGGCTGTGGGGCGGCCCGGCACCGATCACGCTGCCGCAGCTCGACGATTTCATCCTCTGGGTCACCATCGGCATCATCGTCGGCGGCCGCACCGGCTATGTGCTGTTCTACAATTTGCCCTTCTTCATCGCGCATCCGGGCGAAATCCTCGAATTGTGGAAGGGCGGCATGTCGTTCCACGGCGGCTTCCTCGGCTGCGTCGCCGCGGTGATGCTGTTTGCCCGCCGCAACAACATCCCGATCCTGTCGCTCGGTGACATCACCACCGCGGTCGCGCCGATCGGGCTGTTCCTCGGCCGGCTTGCCAATTTCATCAACAGCGAATTATGGGGCCGTCACGCCGATCCGAGCCTGCCCTGGGCCATGATCTTCCCTAATGGCGGGCCGCTGCCGCGGCATCCGAGCCAGCTCTACGAGGCCGGGCTCGAGGGCATCGTGCTGTTCGCGGCGCTGGCGATCATGATCCGGATGGGTGCGCTCAAGCGTCCCGGCCTGATCCTCGGCAGCTTCATCACGATCTATGGCGTTGCCCGAATCATCGGCGAGCACTTCAGGGAGCCCGACCCGCAACTCGGATTCCTGTGGGGCGGACTAACCATGGGCATGCTGCTGTCGGTGCCAATGATCATCGTGGGCGTTATCATCATCACGGCCGCCGTCCGCCGCAGGGCGAACGGTCCGGCACCGAGTTCAACCTGAACAGGTTCAATCCAAAGCAAGTGCAATCCAAGGAAGGCCGTGAACGAACCCTCCCCGCTGCTGGATGAGATCAGGAAGCTGATCAAGCTGTCCGGGCCGATGCCGGTCTGGCGCTACATGGAATTGTGCCTGATGCATCCGCGGTACGGCTACTATCTGTCGCGTGATCCGCTCGGCCGCGAGGGCGATTTCACCACGGCGCCCGAGGTCAGCCAGATGTTCGGCGAACTGCTCGGGCTGTGGAGCGCCTCGATCTGGCGCGCGATCGGCTCGCCGGAGACGTTCCGCCTGATCGAGCTCGGGCCCGGCCGCGGCACCATGATGTCCGACGCGCTGCGTGCGCTGCGCGTGCTGCCGCCGCTCTACCAGTCGCTCAGCATCCACCTCGTCGAGGTCAACCCGGTGCTGCGCGAGAAGCAGTACGCCACGCTGACGGGCGTGCGCAACATCACCTGGCACGATAGCATCGACGACGTGCCCGAGGGACCGGCGGTGATCCTCGCCAACGAATATTTCGACGTGCTGCCGATCCACCAGATGGTCCGCCGCGAGACCGGCTGGCACGAGCGGACGGTCGGGATGGATGCCAATGGCAACCTGTATTTCGCGCCCGCGCCCGAGCCGACACCGCATTTCGAGGTGCTGCTGCCGCCGCTGGTGCGCGCCGCGCCACTCGGGGCAGTGTTCGAATGGCGGCCCGACAACGAGATCATGAAGCTCGCCACGCGGCTGCGCGACCAGGACGGCGCCGCGCTGATCATCGATTACGGCCATCTGCGCAGCGACGCCGGCGACACCTTCCAGGCGATCGCGCGCCACAGCTTCGCCGACCCGCTGAAGAACCCCGGACAGGCCGACGTGACCGCGCATGTCGATTTCCAGGCCCTGGCGCGGGCCGCCGAGGATGTCGGCGCGCGCGTCCACGGACCGGCGACGCAGGGCGACTTCCTCAAGCGTCTCGGCGTCGAGGCCCGTGCCGCCGGGCTGATGGCGAAAGCAAGCCCCGAAGTCTCCGCCGACGTTGCCGGTGCGCTGAAGCGGCTGACCGATTCCGGGCGCGGCGGGATGGGCTCGATGTTCAAGGTCATGGCCATCTCCGACCCGCGCCTCACCTCGATCGCCGGATTGAGCGATCAGCCTGACGAGACCGAACAATGACATTGGGATCACCGCTGCTGTCGGCCATTCCGGGCCTGCGCCATGCCTTCTTCTCGCGCGAGGGCGGCGTGTCGGAGGGCATCTATGCCGCGCTGAATGGCGGGCTCGGCTCGCGTGACGATCCAGCCAAGGTCGCGGAGAACCGGCGGCGGATGGCGGCGCAGCTCGGCGTGCCGCTCGATCACCTCGTCAGCGTGCATCAGGTTCACTCGCCTGACGTCGTGGCCGTGACCGGTCCATGGAATGGCGCCGCGCGCCCGAAGGCGGACGCGCTCGTCACCCGCACCGAGGGCCTTGCGATATCGGTCACGACGGCCGACTGCGGCCCAATCCTGTTCGTCGATCCCAATGCGCGGGTGATCGGCGCGGCGCATGCCGGCTGGAAGGGCGCGCTGACCGGCGTGCTGGAATCGACCATCGACGCGATGGAGAAGCTCGGCGCCGAGCGCGGCGGCATCGTCGCCGCCATCGGCCCGCTGATCCGCAAGGAATCCTACGAGGTCGGCAACGAATTCGTCGAACGCTTCATCGAGGCCGATGCGGAGAACGGCATGTTCTTCATGCCCGCCGAACGCGACGGACACGCGATGTTTGATCTTGCCGGCTTCATCCGCATGCGGCTGGAAAATGCCGGCGTGCTGATGATCGACGATCTCGGCATCGACACCTATTCCGACGAGCGCTGCTTCAGCTACCGCCGCTCCGTGCACCGCAAGGAAGCCGATTACGGACGACTCGTTCACGCCATCGCGCTGGAAGGCTGACGCCGGGCATCCAACGCGTTTTCCCGCGAAGTGGATACCGGTTCGCGGTGAAGAAAACGCGTCAAGATAAAATCTGGCGATTTTTGTGCGACAAGCGTCTTGACTCTCCACCTGCTGGAGACCGGACAAGCGGCGCATGACACAACGCACCTACAGCATCGGCGAGGCGGCACGGCTCAGCGGAATTTCCGTCCGCAAGCTCCGCTTCTATTCGGACCAGGGGTTGCTGCCGCCGGCCGGCCGCACCGCGAGCGGCTATCGCGTCTTCACCGACGACGAACTGGTTCGCCTCGACCTGATCCGCTGTCTGCGCGATGCGGGGCTCGGTCTCGATGCTATCCGCGAGGTCCTGACCAAGGAACTCTCGCTGGTCGAGGCGCTGCAGCTTCGCCTCGAGACGCTGGAAGCGGAGATCGCGGCACAGCGCCGCGTCGCCTCGGCCCTGCGGGCTGCGTTGCGTTCACCGCAACTCACCGAAGCAGACTTGAGGAGATTTTTGACCATGACGCAGCTGTCCCGCGCCGAGCGCCGCAACGTCGTCGAACGCTTTTTCGAGAAGGTGTCCGACGGTATCAACATCGACCGGAAATGGATCCGGCAGATGATCGAGACCAGCGTGCCCGAATTGCCCGACGAGCCGACGCCCGAGCAGTGCGATGCCTGGATCGAGCTTTCGGAGATGCTCAACGACCCTTCCCTCGTCGCCAACATCCGCGCCAACGCGGAGGACGTCTGGAATCACCACGTGCTGGATCTCACCGCCTGGCAAGCGGCCAACGAAACCGTGCTGGCGAGAGCCAAGGAGATTATCGCGACCGACCTCGGCCCGACGTCGGAGGTGGGCCAGGCGCTGGCCCGCGACTGGCTGGAAACATCGGCGCGATTGCAGCGAAAACCTGATCTGGAATTCCGCAACTGGATCCGCGGCAAATATGCCCTGCACGACGCCCGTGCGGCGCGCTATTGGGAGCTCGTCGCCATCATGCGCGGGCAATCGCCGGACGCGAGCCCGAACCGCGAATGGGCCTGGATCACTGCAGCCATGCGGCACCATCTCTCTGACTGAGCAGGGAAATCCGAAACCTCGCGGCGCGCCGCCCGGATCGGTTAAGCGCTGTGGCCGTCCTGCCCTAGACGTTAAGCCGTTTTAACGATATCGCAGGACGCAATGAGGGAAGCGTCGAACCGCCAGTTTCAAACTGGGACAGCCGTGCGTGCCGCGATCGCATGCTCGTGGCTCGCGATCGCGTGCGCGCTTGGCGGCTGCGCGGCCGGCGGCAACGTGGCCGATTCCTACGCCATGGCCACGCCGGCAAGCAGCGGCGCAACGGTTGCGTTCGAATCGATCGACGGCCCGCCGCCCCAGGTGTTCGACCGCATGGTCGGCGTGCTCGACAGCGAGTCCAAGCTGCGCAGCCTGTCGATCGTGTCGCGCCAGGGCGCTGCCGCCTATCGCGTGCGCAGCTATCTGTCGGCTCAGGTGGTGCGCGGCCGCACCATGATCGCGTGGGTGTGGGACGTCTACGACAGCAACCAGCAACGCGCGCTGCGGCTCTCCGGCGAGGAGCCCGCCGGCAAGGCCGGCCGCGACGCGTGGGCCGCCGCCGACGACCTGGTGCTGCGCAAGATCGCCAAGGCCGGCCTCAGCGGCCTGTCCGGCATGATCAATGGCGGCCCGGCGGACGGCCCCGCGCCCGCCCCGGCACCGGACCTCCGCGGGCCCACGGTGGCAAGCGCCCCGGCCGCCGCCGCGCCCGAGACCGTGGCGCTCGGCTATTCCGCCGACTAAACCCCGTTATCGCCCGGGGAAATGCGTTTTTTGCCCAGGAAAACGGCGGCCAAGCCCGGCTAATGGGTTGCCATCGGATGCGCCTGCCTGATATTCCCTCGCGCACCGAAAACCCGCCGGTTCTGTAAGGACTTGAGATGCTGAACGTCGTATCCAGCAAGGCGCGGGGGGAAGCATCGATGTCGGCAAAGAACGGATCAATCAAACTCGTCGCCGGCAACTCCAATCCTGCGCTGGCGCAGGACATCGCCAAGGGACTTGGCATCGAACTGACCAAGGCCGTGGTCCGGCGCTTCGCCGACATGGAGATCTTCGTCGAGATCCAGGAGAACGTCCGCGGCTCGGACATGTTCATCCTGCAGTCGACGTCGTTTCCGGCCAACGACAATCTGATGGAACTGTTGATCATCACCGACGCGCTGCGCCGCTCCTCGGCGCGCCGCATCACCGCGGTGGTGCCCTATTTCGGTTATGCCAGGCAGGATCGCAGGTCCGGCTCGCGTACGCCGATCTCGGCCAAGCTGGTCGCCAACCTGATCTCGCACGCCGGCGTCGACCGCGTCATGACGCTCGACCTGCATGCCGGCCAGATCCAGGGCTTCTTCGACATCCCGACCGACAACCTGTTCGCGGCGCCCCTGATGGTGCGCGACATCAAAGAAAAGTTCGACCTCGCCAAGGTGATGGTGGTGTCGCCCGACGTCGGCGGCGTGGCGCGTGCCCGCGGCCTCGCCAAGCGCATCAACACCCCGCTCGCCATCGTCGACAAGCGCCGCGAGCGCCCCGGCGAGTCCGAGGTGATGAACGTGATCGGCGACGTCGCCGGCTACAACTGCATCCTGGTCGACGACATCGTCGATTCCGGCGGCACTCTGGTGAATGCGGCCGAGGCGCTGATCGCGCACGGCGCCAAGGAAGTCTCGGCCTACATCACCCACGGCGTGCTGTCCGGCGGCGCCGCCGCGCGCATCGCCTCGTCGCGTCTGAAGGAACTGGTCATCACTGACTCGATCCTGCCGACGGAAGCCGTCAACAAGGCACCGAACATCCGCCAGATCTCGATCGCCGGACTGATTGCCGAAGCGATCGGCCGCACCGCGGCGGAAGAGTCGGTTTCCAGCCTGTTCGATTAAGCCCCACTGTCGTCCCGGCGAAAGCCGGGACCCATAACCACAGGCCTCCATTGTGGAGAGCCACTGTGGCCCCAGCTTTCGTGACAACAAACATTCGTGGTTATGGGTCCCTGCCTTCGCATGGACGACACCAAGTATGTGGCGCCAGACGCGTTAGAACCCCGGCCGTGGAACGTGGCTCATCAGCGTCCGCGCATAGCCGCCATCGACGATGATCTCCTCACCATTGACGTATGACGAGCGGTCGCTGGCTAGGAACAGGGTCGCGTCCGCCATGTCCTGCGGTGCTCCGATCCGGCGCATCGGCACCACGGCGGTGCGCCGCTCGGTGACCCCTGGCGTGTCGTAGAAGGCCTGGCTCATCGGCGTCACGACAAGGCCGGGGCTCACCACATTGCTGCGGATGCCATGCGGCCCCCATTCGGCGGCGAGTTGCTGCGAGAGCATGACGACCGCGGCCTTGCTGACGCTGTAGGCGCCGCTCTGCCCCTGCGCATTGCTGGCAGCGATCGAGGCGACGTGGATGAGGCTGCCGCGTCCGGCCTTGCGCATCTGGCGGCCGAACGCCTGGGCGCAGATGAAATAGCCGGTGAGATTGACCGCCAGCACCGCATTCCACTCCGCGAGCGGCAGCGTGTCGAGCCCGCCCGGGCGCAGCACCGCCGCGGTGTTGACGAGGATGTCGCAAGCGCCGAGCGTGCGCGCGACGGCGTCGGCGGCTGCCGCGACATTGTCCTCGCTGGTCGTGTCGCAGGTCGCGACGAGATGACCGTCGCCGAACTCGCCAAGCTTTGCCTTGGTCTCCGCGAGGGAGCGCTCGTCGCGATCGAGCGCGGCGACGCTGGCGCCGGCCCGCGCGAAACTGACCGCGGTAGCGCGGCCGATACCGCCGCCTCCGCCGGTGACGACGGCAACGCGGCCCGACAGGCCGAGCCAGTCGGAGGAATGTTGTTCGGTCATGGGGCGCCTCCCGCGCGTTTTGGTTTTATGCCGCAAGCATAACCGAACGCGCCGCGGGCGAGAGCGATCCCGGCACGCATGCCGGAATCGCTTTTCCGCCGATGCTAGCCGGGAATCCCCGCCGCGACCTGGCCGCGCAGACGCTCGAGGCTGAGCAGCGTGTTGGCGCAGGCTTCCGCGACCTCGATCCCCTTGATGACGAAGTGCTTGCGGAAGAACTCGTAATGCACCTCGGTCTCGTGGAATTGCTGCGGCGTCAGCACCGCCGAGAACACCGGCACCTCGGTGCGCAATTGCACATCCATCAACGCCTTGATCACGGTGTCGGCGACGAATTCGTGGCGGTAGATGCCGCCATCGACGACGAGCCCGGCCGCGACGATCGCGGTGTAGCGGCGGGTCTTCGCCAGCAGCTGGGCATGCAGCGGGATCTCGAACGAGCCCGGCACCTCGAACACATCGACATTGGTGATGTGCCTCGCCTCGATCTCCTTCAGGAAGGAGATGCGGCACTCTTCCACCACGTCCCGATGCCAGGACGACCGTACGAAGGCAACACGCTGCGGCTTTGCGAAGTGCGGATGCTCCGGCGTCGGCGGAATGGCCGGCGTATCGGGAGCGCTTTCTGCCTGGGGGGTTTGGACTTGAGAAGCTTGAACGTCTTGGTCTTGCAACATCTGATTCATGGCTTTCCTCTTTCAGGACCAGAATCAGGGCACACGGACAACGACACGAGCCCACGCGAAAATCGCGTTGGCTGCCGCAACCGTTCTCTTTCATCCGGACTGTAACCGTCGGCTTCGGAATTGCACCGAATCTGCTGACCCTTCTCCCGGCTTCGCGGAGGAAGGCGCTCGCGGGCTTGGGCTCATCACCCTTACCGCCGGTGGGGATTTTCACCCCGCCCTGAGAACTCGGCACGCCCGGGATGGACGTGCCTGAGCAGAAATATGACCAAAGCGCGACAGCCGGGCAAGGCCTTTGGCATGGGGAAACGGCATGTCCCCATGAGCGCGTTGCGGCTCTGCAAGGTTGATGCGAGGGCCCGACGGCTGATTCACGGGCGCGGCGAAGCGCCGGCAAATGGTTAACAAAGCGTTACGCGAACGCTTAGATTCCGATTTGTTCTCAAAATCACAGATGTGGCGGAGATCAGCTGTGGACGATGCGCGCTTTGGCTGTGGACGGACTCGGCGTGCGGTTGCGCGGATTCCGCAAATCACATCACTTCATCGGCGTCAGGTCCAGGGGCATCCGGAAGCCCGGTCAAGGAACTGCACTCGGCCACGACGCAGTATGTCGCAAGTGCCGGCTTCCGTGTGCGTATCAAGCGATCATAAGAACAAGGTCCGAGACGGCATGTCCCTCCTCGAAAGCATTATCGATTCCCGGAATAACCCGCTTGCGGTGGTCGAAGATATCGCCACCGACAACAACTGGGCGTTCGAGCGTTCCGGCGAAGACGAGGTGACGATCGTCTCCAAGGGAGACTGGATCGATTATCAGCTCTCGTTCACCTGGATGGGCGAGATCGAGGCGCTGCATCTCGCCTGCGCCTTCGACATGAAGATGCCGCAGGCGCGCCGCGCCGAGGTGCAGCGGCTGGTCGCCGCGATCAACGAACAATTGTGGGTCGGCCATTTCGATCTGTGGACCCACACCGGCATGGTGATGCATCGTCAGGCGCTGGTGCTGCCCGGCGGCCTCACCGCCTCCACCGCGCAGTGCGAGGCCATGGTGGTCAACGCGATCCACGCCTGCGAGCGCTACTACCCGGCGTTCCAGTTCGTGGTGTGGGCCGGCAAGTCGACCGCCGAGGCGATGGCCGCGGCGATGTTCGATACCGAGGGCGAGGCGTAAGGATTTCGCTCCAGCGCTCCCACACGCTCGGCGTCGTCCCGGCGAAGGCCGGGACCCATACTCCGCGGCCCCTGGGCTTAAGCAAACTGCTTGTGGCTGATCGCGTGCCTCACTAGAACCGCCTGTGGTTATGGGTCCCGGCCTTCGCCGGGACGACGTGAGAGTTTGCGGAGTCACCTGTGAGCACATCCAGCAGCGCACTGACGAATACTTCCGGCACCATCGCGCTCGCGGGCGCGGGCAAGATGGGCGGCGCCATGCTGACCGGCTGGCTCGCGCAGGGCCTTGCACCCGAGCGCGTCGCGGTGATCGACCCGCATCTCTCGCCGGAGATTTCCGCGCTTGCCGCAAAGGGCGTGCGGCTCAATCCGCAAGCGAAGGATCTCGGCACGGTCGACACACTTGTCGTCGCGGTGAAGCCGCAATCGTTCCGCGACGCCGGCGCCGCACTGAAATCCTTCGTCGGTCCCTCGACACTCGTCGTCTCGATCATGGCCGGCACGACCATGTCAGCGCTGGAAGAGGTTGTCGGCGGCGCGGTGGTGCGCGCGATGCCGAACACGCCGGCAGCGATCGGCCGCGGCATCACCGTCGCTGTACCGTCGAAGCGCGTCACCGCCGCGCAGCGCGCGATGACCGATGCGCTGCTGAAAGCGACCGGGCTCGTCGAATGGGTCGACGATGAGAGCCTGATGGACGCGGTGACCGCGGTCTCCGGCTCGGGCCCTGCCTATGTGTTCCTGCTCGCCGAGGAGCTGGCGCGCGCCGGCGTTGCGGCCGGCCTGCCCGAGCAGCTTGCGACCACGCTGGCGCGGGCGACCATCGCCGGCTCCGGCGAATTGCTGCATCGCTCGGATCTGCCGTCGGCGACCCTGCGGCAGAACGTCACCTCGCCCGGCGGCACCACCGCCGCGGCGCTCGAGGTGCTGATGGCCAATGACGGCATGCAGCCACTGATGACCCGCGCGATTGCCGCCGCGGCAAGGCGCTCAAGGGAATTGGCGAAGTAGCGCATGCACCGTCATTGCCGGGCTTGACCCGGCAATCCATCGAACAAGGACGCTTTCTTCCTTGATGGATGCGCGGGTCAGGCCCGCGCATGACGAGTTCGCCGGACCAACGACACAGGCCGCCTACTGCGCCGAACCCGACGTCCCGGCCAGCCGCTTGTTGAAGCTTTCGACATTGATCAGACCGCGGGCGTGGCGGCCTTCGCCGAGCTTGCGCGTGCCCTCAAAGGCCTCGACCTCGAAGCGGATCACGCGGCGCTCGACCGCGATCACTTTGGAGGTCGTCCGCACGGTGGCGCCGACCAGCGCGGCGGCGAGATGGCGGATATCGACCTCGGTCCCGACCGTGACCCAGCCGGGCTGCAGCGCGGCGCGAATGGCATCGCCCGACGCCATCTCCATTTCGAGGATCATCATCGGCGTCGCATAGACCATCGGCATGCCCGGCACGAAGTGACCGACGGTGCGCTCCGGCGGCACCACGAGCATGCGCTCGGCGCTCATGCCGATCCTGATGAAATCGCGTGCGTCCATGGATGCCTTGCTCGTCATTCCGGGGCACGCGAAGCGTGAACCTCAGGTGCGCAATCGCGCATCGGGGAATCTGGAGATTTTGATCGAGATCCCCGGCTCGCGCTAATGCGCGCCCCGGGATGACGCGCTTTCGCGCGTCACTTCTTCGCCGCAGCCGCGCGCTCGACGAACGACTTGCCGCCCTTCATCTTGTGATGCAGCGGCGCTTCGTTGATCTGGATCACGACCGCGTCGGCATCGACGCCGAGATTCTTCACCAGTGCCTGGGTGATGTCGCGCATCATGCCGAGCTTCTGCTCGTCGGTGCGGCCGGCGGCCATGCTCACGGTGATCTCAGGCATTGTTGCTCTCCCTCTTGTTGTCGCCATGGCCGGGCTCCTCCCGGCCATTCACGTCGCCGCGCATCAAACAAGAGGTGGATGCCCGGCACAAGGCCGGGCATGACGTCACAAGCGAATGGCTATCCCCACGCCACGTCATGCCGCGCCAGGACCTCGCGGACCCTGGCGACCAGATCGGCCTCCGCGCAGGAGAACTGCGCCGGACGCGTCTCACGCCATTCTTGGTTGGAGGCGATCGCAGCTGCGGCCTTGGCGCCTTCGATCAAATCCTTGATCTGCACCTCGCCGCGCGCCTTCTCGTCCGAGCCCTGGATGATCACGCAGGGCGAGTTGCGGCGATCGGCATATTTGAGCTGGTTGCCCATGTTCTTCGGATTGCCGAGATAGAGCTCGGCGCGGATGCCGGCCTGGCGCAACTGCGCGACCATCTTCTGGTAGTCGGCGACACGATCGCGGTCGAACACGGTGACGACGACAGGGCCGAACTCGGCCCGCGTGTCGAGCTCGCCGAGCATCGTCAGCGCCGCCTGCAGGCGCGACACCCCGATCGAGAAGCCCGTTGCCGGCACCGGCTCGCCGCGGAAGCGCGAGACCAGGCCGTCATAGCGGCCACCGCCACCGACCGAGCCGAATCGCACCGGGCGCCCCTTCTCGTCCTTGGTGTCGAGCAGCAGCTCAACCTCGTAGACCGGGCCGGTGTAGTATTCGAGGCCGCGAACAACGGTGGGATCGATGCGGATGCGATCCGCGCCATAGCCGGACGCCGCGACCAGCTTGGCGATCTCCTCGAGCTCGCTCACGCCGGCCTGACCAACTTCGCTCTTCGCCAGATAGGTCTCCGCCGCAGCAATCGCCTCTCGCCAATCGTCGCGCTGCTGCGTGACGGCCAGGACGATATCGGCATCCGCGGGGCTCAGGTCGGCGCCCTTGGTAAAGTCGCCCTTGCCTTCTTCGCCGCCATCCCATCGTCCGGGACCAAGCAGCTTGCGAACCTCGTCGGCGGGAAATTTGTCCAGCTTGTCGATCGCGCGCAGCACCGTGAGACGGCGGCCCGCATTCTCCTCACCGCCGAGGCCGATCGCCTCGAGCACGCCGTCGAGCACCTTGCGGTTGTTCACCTTCACGACATAGGAGCCGCGCGGAATGCCGAGCGCTTCCATCGTGTCGGCCGCCATCATGCAAATCTCGGCGTCGGCCGCCGGCGTCGCCGAGCCGACCGTGTCGGCGTCGAACTGCATGAACTGGCGGAAGCGGCCGGGACCGGGCTTCTCGTTGCGGAAGACATAGCCGAACCGATACGACCGATAAGGCTTCGGCAGCGCGTCGAAGTTTTCCGCGACATAGCGCGCCAGCGGCGCGGTGAGGTCGTAGCGCAGCGATATCCACTGCTCGTCATCGTCCTGGAACGAGAACACGCCCTCATTGGGCCGGTCCTGGTCGGGCAGGAACTTGCCGAGCGCGTCGGTGTATTCCATCGCCGGCGTCTCCACCGGCTCGAAGCCGTAGAGCTCGTAGACGGCGCGGATCTTCTCGACCATCGCCCGCGTGGCATTGATCGCGGCCGGGCCGCGATCTTCCAGCCCGCGCGGCAGGCGCGCCTTCAGTTTCTGGGGTTTCTTGGGTTTCTCGGCCATGTCATGCGCTGCAAGGTCTGTAAGCCGCGGTAGCTTACAAATAGAACGCCGGGTTACCAGCCGAGGCGGCGCGGAGCAAGGTATCCGGCCGCTCTTACCTCGCCCCGCTTGCGGGGAGAGGTCGGAATTCAAGTGTAGCTTGAATTCCGGGTGAGGGGGACTCTCCGCGAGCCGTGCTCTTACCATGTTTGCGCAAGCAGCCCCTCACCCCACCCTCTCCCCGCAAGAGCGGGGCGAGGGAGCGAGAGAGAGTGCCTACCGTACAGCCCGCGCGTCAGGCGACGTTCCTGATCCAGTTATGCGGGTCGTTGGTGCGACCGTACTGGATGTCGACCAGCTTCTTGCGCAGGCCCATGGCGACCGGGCCGGCCACGCCGCCGCTGATCTGGAAATCGCCGCTCGCCGAGCACACCTTGCCGATCGGCGAGATGACGGCCGCGGTGCCGCAGGCGAACGCCTCCTTCAGCTTGCCGCTGGCGGCGTCAGCGCGCCATTGCTGGATCGTATAGGGCTCCTCGCGCACACGCGTGCCGGCATCCTTGGCAAGCGCGATGATCGAGTCGCGGGTGATGCCGGGCAGGATGGTGCCGAGCGGCGGCGTCAGCAGCGAGCCGTCGTCGAACGCGAAGAACACGTTCATGCCGCCGAGCTCCTCAATGTAGCGGCGCTCGACCGCATCGAGGAACACGACCTGGTCGCAGCCCCGTTCGATCGCCTCGGCCTGCGCGCGCAGGCTGGCGGCGTAGTTGCCGCCGCATTTGACGGCGCCGGTGCCGCCGATTGCGGCGCGCGTGTAATTCTCCGACACCCAGATCGACACCGGCGCAGGGCCGCCCTTGAAATAGGAACCGACCGGCGAGGCGATGACCGAGAAGATGTATTCGGCCGACGGCTTCACGCCGAGGAAGACCTCGCTCGCGATCATGAAGGGCCGCAGATAGAGACTGCCCTCGCCGCCCGGGATCCAGGCGCGATCGATCCGCACCAACTGCTCGACCGCATCGATGAACAAATCCTCGGGCAACGGCGCCATCGCCATGCGCTCGGCCGAATCATGGAAGCGGCGGGCGTTGGCGTCCGGCCGAAACAGGTTCACGCCGCCGTCGTCGCGCTTGTAGGCCTTGAGGCCTTCGAAAATTTCCTGGGCGTAGTGCAGCACCGCGCCGGCCGGATCGAGCGGAAAATTGGCGCGGGCCTCGACGCGGGCGCTGTGCCAGCCCTTGCCCTGGCTGTAGCGGACGATCGCCATGTGATCGGTAAAGACCCGGCCGAAGCCGGGGTCCACGAGCTTCGCCGCGCGATCCTTGTCGGACGTCGCATTCGGCGAAGGCTGGATGTCAAATTTCAAAGTCATTTTTCTTGCTTTCCGCTGTCGGAACCGGCGCGATACCCGGCGCCGGCCTGTTTCCCCCGGAGCCATCAGGCTCGGCTGGCCCGAACTTCACCACCGCCGGCCACGCCGCCGGCTTCCATCGCCAACATGCCGTTTAGACATGCTTTTGCGGAATGCTGAAGTCCAGTATGTTTGCCGAAATGCCGCTCGACAATCGCACGGTAGTCCAATTTGCGGCCCAAACCGCCTCACAGGCTCGTTCAGGCCGCCTTAAACGCTGTCGAGGACAAAACGACCTAATGTTTCGTCGTGACCGGCAGTTTTGTAACATTGAACCCAAGATACGTCAATATGACTGACATAAATTTCTCAGGCATGGCTGCCAAGCCCGATTCGCAGGGAGACGACAACGCCCCGGCGGCGGGGGCGCGCGACCTGCGCTGGGATATCATCGAGCTGTTGTTCTTCGCCTACCGCGACTTTGTCGGCGATGCCGACCAGGAGCTGGAGGCGTTCGGCTTCGGCCGCGCCCACCACCGCGTCATCCACTTCGTGACCCGCTATCCGGGGCTGAAGGTCGCCGACCTGCTCGACGTCCTGCGCATCACCAAGCAGTCGCTCGGGCGCGTGCTCAAGCAGCTCCTGGACGAGGGCTATATCGTGCAGAAGACCGGCAACAACGACCGCCGGCAGCGCCTGCTCTACGCCACACCGAAGGGCGAGGCGCTGGTCGCCAAGCTCGCGGGGCTGCAGACCGACCGCATCAACCGCGCGGTCGCCGGCATCGATCCGGCCGGCCTCGAGACGGTTCGCCAATTCCTCCGCGCGATGATCGACCGCGACGATCCCGACAAGGTGCTCGAAGCGATCTTCGGCGGCGGCAGAAAAACGAGGGAGTGAGCTGGTGCAGGCTGCAACCATGATGCGCGCGCCGGTCGAGCCGGCCGACGACGCGCCGCATCTTCTGCTGGTCGACGACGACCGCCGCATTCGCGACCTGTTGTCGCGCTTTCTCTCCGGCGAAGGCTACCGGGTCACGACGGCAATGAGCGCCACCGATGCGCGCGCCAAGCTGCTCGGGCTGCATTTCGACCTGCTGATCCTCGACGTGATGATGCCCGGCGAGAACGGCTTCGACCTCGCCCGCTTCATCCGCAGCTCCTCGACGGTGCCGATCATCATGCTGACCGCCCGCCACGAGGCGGAAGCCCGCATCGAGGGCCTGCAGATCGGCGCCGACGATTATGTCGCCAAGCCATTCGAGCCGCGCGAGCTGGTACTCCGGATCGGCAATATCCTCAAGCGCACCGCGCCGCCGCAGGTCGCGGTCGTCGAGCAGATCGCGTTCGGCCCCTATATTTTCCACATCGAGCGCAGCGAACTGCGTCAGGGCGAGGAGATCATCCACCTCACCGATCGCGAGCGCGAGATGCTGCGCATCCTCGCCAGCGCGCCCGGCGAGACCGTGCCGCGCGCCGAGTTGACCTCCGGCGGCACCGTCAACGAACGCGCGGTCGACGTGCAGATCAACCGCCTGCGCCGCAAGATCGAGCACGATCCTGCCAATCCGCTGTTTCTGCAGGCGGTGCGCGGCATCGGCTATCGCCTGGTGGCTTCGCCCTGAGCATGACCCAGAAAGTAGCCCGCATGAGCGAAGCGATATGCGGGGTTGGCAAGCCCCGGATATCGCTTCGCTCATCCGGGCTACGAAATCCCATCGCTCTATAAGTATCGAACATGAGCACGCTCGACTCCGGCCTGACCCTGATCCGCAACGCCTCGCAGCGCGTCTCGAAGGCGAACGGCTGGATGGGCAACGCGTTCAAGAGCTGGATGCCGACCGGCCTCTATGCCCGCGCGCTGTTGATCATGATCGTGCCGATGGTGATCCTGCAGACCGTGGTGGCGTTCGTGTTCATGGAGCGGCACTGGAACACGGTGACGCGGCGCCTGTCGGCCGCGGTGGTGTCCGATATCGCCGCGCTGATCGACGTCTACAAGAGCTACCCGCAGGACAAGGACCGCGCGCAGCTTCGCCGCATCGCCCAGAAACTGCAGCTGGTGGTCGATTTCCTTCCCGCCGGCGACATGCCGCCGCCGGGGCCGAAGCCGTTCTTCTCGCTGCTCGACCAGACGCTGTCGGTGCAGCTCGGCCGCCAGATCAGCCGCCCGTTCTGGATCGACACCGTCGGTAAATCCAATTTGGTCGAGATCCGCGTGCAGCTCGACGATTCGGTGATGCGGATCTTCGCCCAGCGCAGCGCGGCCTACGCCTCCAATTCGGAGATCTTCATCTTCTGGATGCTCGGCACCTCGACGATCCTCCTGATCGTCGCCGTGCTGTTCCTGCGCAATCAGATCAAGCCGATCCTGCGGCTCGCCGACGCCGCCGAAAGTTTCGGCAAGGGCCGCGAGGCACCGAACTTCCGGCCGCGCGGCGCGCGCGAGGTGCGGCGCGCGGCGCAGGCCTTCATCGAGATGAAGGCGCGCGTCGAACGTTCGATCGAGCAGCGCACCGCGATGCTCGCCGGCGTATCGCACGATCTGCGCACCATCCTGACCCGGTTCAAGCTCGAGCTTGCCCTGATCGGCGAAGGCCCCGAGATCGAGGCGATGCGCAAGGACGTCGACGAGATGTCGATGATGCTGGAGGATTATCTCGCCTTCGCGCGCGGCGATTCCGGCGAGGTCGCGCAGCCGACCGACATGGCGTTGGCGCTGGAGGAATTGCGCAGCGACGCCGAACGCCACGGCCACACCGCGACCGTTGCATTCCACGGCCTGCCCGTCGTCACGGTGAAGCCGGCCTCGTTCAAGCGCTGTCTCGCCAATCTCGTCTCCAACGCGGCGCGCCACGCCAACACCATCTCGATCACCGGCCATCGCGACCATCGCTATCTCAACGTCACGGTCGACGACGACGGGCCGGGCATCCCCGCCGACATGCGCGAGGAAGTGTTCAAGCCGTTCCTGCGGCTCGACGATGCCCGCAACCAGGACGAAGGCGGCACCGGGCTCGGGCTTGCGATCGCCCGCGACATCGCCCGCTCGCATGGCGGCGACATCATGCTCAGCGAAAGTCCGATGGGCGGCTTGCGCGCCGTCGTGCGGGTGCCGGTGTAACCTACCAGCGGTAGGACAAGGTGCCGATGACCTGCCGCCGTTCGCCGGCATAACAGTAACCGGACTGGCAGGTCTGGTAGTGCGTGTCGAACAGATTGGTCGCGTTGACGCGCATCGTGGCGCCGAGGAAGCGCCGGTCCAGCTTGCCCAGATCGTAATCGATCACCGCATCGAACAACGTCGTCGCAGCGTTCTGGAACGTGTTCTGGTCGTTACCGAAGTTCGTGCCGATATAACGCACGCCGAGACCAAGCCCGAGGCCTTCGACGGGCACGCCGGACTGGAACGTATACTTGCCGAAGGCGGCGAAGGAATTCCCCGGAATGCCGGAGAGCTCATTGCCGGTCGTATCGGGATTGCCCTGCGTGATCACGACGTTGAGATGGGTGTAGGCGGCGGTGAGATCAAATCCCTGCTTGAGCGCGAGCTTCGCCTCGAGTTCCACACCCTTGGATTCGACCTGCCCGGTCGCTGCCTGGAATGCCATGTTGTTCGGATCGGTACGCAGCACATTGTCCTGCGTGATGTCGAACACCGCGGCGGTCAACAGCACCGGAACGTTCGGCATCTGGTACTTGATGCCCACTTCCTTCTGCTCGCCGGTGGTCGGCCTGAACGGCAATCCGGATGCGTCGACGCCGACCTGCGGGGCGAATGCCGTCGCGTAGCTGATATAGGGCGCAATGCCGTTGTCGAAGACGTAGCTCAGGCCCGCACGGCCCGTGAAGGCGGTCGCCTTCTGCGTTGACGGCACGCCGTCGAGACCCGCGGTCGTGGTCTGCGACACCCAGCTCTGGCGGCCGTTGAGCGTCAGAATAAAGCCTCCGAGCTTGGCCTGCTCCTGCGCATAGACACCGACCTCGTCGGTCGACTGCTTGTTGAAGATCGAGAATGCCGGCGTCGCGATGGCCTGGGCGCCGTAGTTCATGGTCAGGAGATTGAGATCGGGCGCCGGGCCGTAACCGATCTTGTCGTTGTAGTAGGAGTGACCGTAGTCGACGCCGAACAGCACGGTATTCTTGATCGCGCCGAGCATGAACTTGGCCTCGGCCTGATTGTCGAGCGTCACCGTGTTGAAGCTGTCCAGGATCCGCCACGCGGACCGCGACGCCAGATTGGTGCTGCTGTCGATTGAATCGATCTGGGTGTATTTCGCGTCGACGTCGACCTGGTAGAAGCGGAAGTTCTGCCGCACCGTCCACACATCGTCGACATTGTGCTCGAACGCGTAGCCGATGCGATATTGCTTCTGATCCATGGCGCTGAACGCCGGATCATTCGAGTAGATGTTGGTCAATTGTCCGTCGGGCGTGCGGAAGTTGCCGATGCTTGCGGCGGTTCGGCTGCTTTGATATTCGCTCAGGATGGTGAAGGACGTGTCGGCGTCGGGCCGCCAGGTCAGCGCCGGCGCGATATAGGCGCGATCGTCGTCGTTGCCCGGATACCAGGTCTTTGCGTCGCGAAGCAGACCCGTCAGCCGGTAGTACAGCTGATCGCTGCCGGGCACCGGACCACCGACATCGAAACTGCCCTGGTAACGGTCGTAGGTGCCGCCCTGCAGCTGCACCTCACCGAATGCCGTCAACGGCGGCCGCTTGGTCGTGACATCCACGATGCCTCCCGGAGAGCCGAGGCCATAGAGGCCCGAGGCTGGACCGCGGAGGATCGACACGCTGTCGAGACCGTAAGGTTCGATCTTGGGAATTGCGAAGTTGCCGCCGCCCTGGCGCAGGCCGTCGCGATAGATCCCTGTATAGGTCGCGTCGAAGCCACGGATGTAGAAACTATCGAACCTTGGATCATAGCCGAACGCCGTGGTCGTCACGCCCGGCGTGTAGCTGACGGCGTCCTTGAGCGTCTGAACGTTGCGATCCCTTAGCTCCTTTTGCGTGACGACCGAAAGCGACTGCGGCGTCTCGATCAGCGCCGTGCTGGTCTTGGTGCCGGCAGTGCTGGCGGTCGCGACGTAACCCGTCGTCGTACCGATCGCGCCACCTGTGCCTTGCGACCGCGGAGCCTGACTCTGGGCGGACGCCGAGGCACTGCGGCGCCGGTTCGCCGCGACCGCGCGCGAAGTCCTGGTATTCTGACTTGAAACGACGGCACCGCGCTTTTTTGCGGCGCCAGGTTCATCCACCGTCACTGCGGGAAGTTCGCTGACATTGTTCTGCGGAGGACTTGTCTGCGCCTGAGCGGTGGCGACGTCTGTGCCCATTGGCACAAGTATGACCGAACCGAGCAGCGCCGCATTAATCGCAGCCGTTGATGCGAGCAAGCCGCGCTTGCTCCGCAACGAAGCCATTCCCACCGAACAAATCCCCACATTGCCTTACGCCGACATCGATCGAGCCGCGTTTGCGACAAGGCCGGCATCGATTGGGGCTGACTTCTATCGGCGGGATGATCGAAATTCCACACGCGCAAAATAGAATCGATGGAAGCAGAAACGAAGCGCAACACTGGAGTGATTCAAGATGCGCAACGCTGGAACGATTCAAAACGACATGTTGGCGCGTCAGGCTTTCGACACAACGAATGCGAATGCGATGCGCGTCGTCTCTCGCAGAGAGTCTCGAACGCGGGAGCACGCGGCGATCATTCGATGATGTTGCATCCCGTCGACGTCATCGCGCGCCAAGGAGCGCACGAACGCGGTGAACCGTCATCTCCGCGCAAAGGCTTCGCCTTTGCGCGGGGATGACGGGGAGGGATCGGATGGATTGCACATCGCCTCCGCGCAAGATTGCTTTGCAATTTTGTCGCGAGCTACTCGAAATGATGGTGCGGCAAGCGGCGCAGCCTCTCAGCGTGCGAGGCGATGCATTCAGGCGCGCGGCAACAGCCGGATGCGCTGCGCGCTACTTCTGCTTGGGCAGGAGGCCCTTCAGCTTTTCCATGTCCTTGACGTTCATCTTCATGCCGCCGGGCATGATGATGTCGCCGGCCTTCTGGTCGCTCTTGCAGGCGCCGAGCCATTTCGCCTCGATGGTCATCGTGGTGTCGCGCGAGCCGGCCGCGCCGCCCTCGGCATGCGAGGTGCTCTTCACCGTGTAGGCGGAATTAAAATCGCCGACGATCTCGGCATGGCTCTGCATCGTCATGCCGGCGACGCTGCAGACGCTGTCGCTGACATAGCCGGTCGCGGTCTTCTGGATATCCTGCTTCGAGCAGACTTCCTTGGCCATCGGCGAGGCCGCCGCGCTCATCTCCTTGTCGGTGGTCTCGTCGGTGCAGTGCTGCATGGTGATTTCGGGCATCGGCCCGCCGGTGCGCACCATCTTCATCTCCCACAGACCGGCCTTGCGGATCGGCAGGTCGACGGCACTTGCGGCGCCAGCGGACAGGACAAGGCACACAGCCGAACCAAGCAAGGCAAGCTGTCGGGTCATGCGGTCGGCTCCCGGCTGAACGATCGAAATATCCGGTGCGCGCTCAGTAGAGCGTGCGCAGCGGCCTCTGGGCTGCGCCATAGGGCACCCAGCGACAGGCGAAAGAGATGTAGCCGCCCGGATAGTTCTGCATCGCAAGGAACTTAACCACCTTGCCGTAGGAGGCGCAGTGATCGACTGCGAGTTGCCGGGCGTCGCTCTGGGTCGCCAGCGTATAGGCGATGATACCGCCGGTATCATTGCCCTTGAACGGCGGTACCGGCTGCATCCAATCCGCCCGCGCCGGCACAACGGCCAGCATCCCGCAAACGGCAACCAAGCACGCGGCCAATTTCCTTCGCATCGCAGACTCCATTTCGCTTCGAGCCAACATAGAGTGCGCCGGCGACCGTGAAAAGAACGAGCCGGCTCCCCAAAGTGGACTTCTCCGCAGGTGTTGCCGCCCTGCACTTGACCTTGCCGGGGCTTCGCGGCACCGTCCGCGGCATCGGATAATCGGGTGGATTCCCATGCGCAACCTGTTCAACTCCCGCAATAAACTCGGCCGCAAGCTCGGCCTCGGCGCCGCACTCGTGGTCGGCCTGCTGGCTTTCGGGGGTACGGCCCAAGCCGCCAATCCGCTCGAAATGAACTTCTGGCTGTCCGGCCCGCGCTATGACGGCAATGTGGCCCCATGCGAGAAGGCCCTGACGGTCATCAGCACGCAATTCCAGGAAAAGGAAGCCACCTTCTGGAATTCGCCGCTCGTGATCACCGGCTTCAACGGGATTCACGAAACCGCCTTCCGCCCCTGGCAGTCCGACAATATCCCGCGCCGTTATTGCACGGGCGAGGCGATGCTGAGCGACGGCAAAGTGCGCAAGGTGCACTATTCGATCATCGAGGACGGCGGCTTTGCCAGCATCAATCAGGGCGTCGAATGGTGCGTCGCGGGGCTCGACCGCAACTGGACCTATAACCCGTCCTGCAAGGCCGCGCGGCCCTGATCTCCGACCAGATTGCTAAAGCAGGAGCCGCCGCCATTTGGACGGCGGCTTTTTGTTCTTGAAATGTTCTCGCGGCCTGCTAGGCTCTGGGCGGTCGAGTGAGGGAGCGTTTTGATGCCTCGGTTGGACACGATTTCCCGATTTTTGATTTCGGTTGCCATTATTCTGTGCGGTGCGGTCGGGGCGTCGGCCCAGGATCGCCGCCAGAATGCGCCCGGTGAGTTCGATTTCTATGTGCTGTCGCTGTCGTGGTCGCCCTCGTTCTGCGAGGCGGCGAGCGAGCGCGGCAACAACGGCCGCGGCACGCAGGCGCAATGCGGCGGACGGCCATATTCCTTCGTGGTGCACGGCCTGTGGCCGCAATATGAGCGGGGCTTTCCGGAATACTGCCAGCGGCCTTCGCCGCGACTCGCCCGCAGCATCATGAGCTCGATGCTCGACCTGATGCCGGCGCCCGGGCTGATCTACAACGAGTGGGACAAGCACGGCACCTGCTCCGGTCTCGGCGAGCGCGCCTATTTCGAAGCCATCCGCAAGGCCCGCGCCACGGTGAAGATCCCCGAGGAATTCCTGCAATTGTCGGAGCCGAAGACGGTCGCGCCCGACGAGCTGGAGACGGCATTCATCAAGGTCAATCCGGGCCTCAGCAACTCCGCGATCTCGGTGACCTGCGACAGCAAGCGGCTCAGCGAGGTGCGGATCTGCCTCAGCAAGGATCTGCAATTCCGCTCCTGCGAGGAAATCGACCGCCGCGCCTGCCGCCGCGATCAGGTGCTGATGCCGCCGGTTCGCGGCGGCTGAAACTCTGGGTCATGGCCGGCAGACCCGCGCTGCGCGTCGTCGCGCAGCATGTCCCGGCCACCTGCGCCATCGCGAAACAAGCAAGATAAGGCGCAGATGCCCGGGAGCCGGCTACGCCAAGGCTTCGCCGAGCTCGGACGTTACCCCCGCCGAAGCTTTAGCGAAGGCCGGGACAAGCCCGGGCATGACGAGTACAACATGCGCACCCTTTGGGAGCGCAGCACGATCATCACATGAACTACCGTCACGCCTTTCATGCCGGCAGCTTTGCCGACGTCATCAAGCACATCGTGCTGGTGCGCATGCTCACCTATCTGCAGGACAAGCCGGCGCCGTTCCGCGTCATCGACACCCATGCCGGCGCCGGTCTCTATGATTTGACGTCGAGCGAAGCGCAGCGCGGCGGCGAATGGCTCACCGGCATCGCGCGGCTGATGCAGGCGCGGCTCTCCGACCAGGCATTGCCGCTGATCGCGCCCTATCTCGACATCGTCAGAGCATTCAATCCGAAAGGCGAGCTGAAAGCCTATCCTGGTTCGCCGTTGATCGCGCGGGCGCTGCTGCGTCCGCAAGATCGCCTCACCGCCTGCGAGATCGAACCGACGGCGCGCAAACAACTGATCGACGCGCTGCGACGCGACGCGCAAGCGCGCGTCGTCGATCTCGACGGCTGGATGGCGCTGCCCGCATTCGTGCCGCCGAACGAACGGCGCGGCCTGGTGCTGATCGATCCGCCGTTCGAAGCGAAGGACGAGTTCGAGCGGCTGGCCAGTGCTTTCACGGAAGCGTACGCGAAGTGGCCGACCGGCTCGTATCTTTTGTGGTACCCCGTAAAAACCCGGAGAGCCACCGATGAGCTAACGCGCAGTGTGGCTGCTGCAGCAGCAAGCAGCCGGCCCGCCGGCAAATGCCTGCGATTGGAATTCAGTGTGGCACCGCAAGAAGCAGGCGCAGGCCTCGTTTCCACAGGGCTTTTGCTGGTGAATCCGCCGTGGACGCTGGCGAATGAGTTGAAGATCATCCTGCCCGAACTCGAGAAGCCGCTCGGTCAAGGCGGCGCGGGACGCTTCAGACTCGAGACGCCTAAACCATGATCGACAACCTCCTACTGAAAAGTTCAATTTTGAGCATAGGCAATTTGCGCGGAACCGTATTATGCTCATCCTGTTACGACTGGCTTTACGTTCCGCTTCCGCGAATGGTTGCGGCGGAGTGACAAGGCCGAAATAAATCCAGGCAGACCGGCGGCGTGACGCCGGCCTGTTCAGGTGGCCAAGCTTCCGACAAGCGAATGTCGGTCAACCGCTACGCGGCGTGCGCGTAGCGGTGGAGCAATACGGGGGAGGAGTTTCCCGATGGCCATGACTGGGACAGTCAAGTTCTTCAACGGAGAGCGTGGCTACGGCTTCATCAAGCCTGATGATGGCGGCCGCGATGTGTTCGTTCACATCACAGCTGTCGAGCGTGCAGGATTGAAGGACCTGACTGAAGGACAACGCATTACGTTCGAGGTTGAGCCCGACAAGAAGGGCAAGGGCCCGAAGGCGGTCAACCTGGTGGTCTCATGACGAGCGCTCGCGATGCGCGGCTCGGAATGAACACCGAATGAGGCGTTGCGTGTGAGTTGGCTGCCGAGCGCGTGGCTGGCGCTCGCTGGATGACCACCTGCATGATGCGGACGCGACCGGCGGAGCCGCATATCCCACACGTGCGGCCCACCGATTGGATTCGCGCACGCCGCGGCATGCATGTCGCATGCGCGACGTTGAGATCATCAACACAAAGAAAAACCCGGCCGCGCTAGGCGCGGCCGGGAGTTGATGGTCGACGTTTTCTTGTTCTCAGAAGTGATAGTTGATGCCGGCGCGAACCAGGCTGAAGCTGTAGCCGTTCGACACGCCACCGGTGATCGTGAAATTGCTGTTGGCAAGGTCGACGTAGAGATACTCGATCTTGGCGCTCCAGTGCGGGGCAAAGCCCATTTCGGCGCCGGCACCGACGGTGAAGCCCGCATTGGTGTGGCTCTCCGTGATGCCGAACGTCTCGCCGCGCAGCTCGCCGAAGGCGAGACCGCCGGTCGCGTAGAACAGCACGTTATTGACCGCATAGCCGGCGCGGCCGCGCACCGTGCCGAACCACGGGTTGGAGAACTTCCACGGCGCGAACCGGTCGTCGGCTGTGGTGCCCTGGATATCGGCCTCGATACCGAACACCCAGGGGGAGCCGTTCTGGAAGTTGTAGCCGGCCTGTACACCGCCGACGAAACCGGACGGCTTGGTCGGGTTGTTCTCCACCGAGCCCCAGCCATAGCCGACATTGCCGCCGAGATAGGGCCCGGCCCAGCTATAGGCATTGAGCGGCTGATAGACGGTATAGGGCGATCCGTAATTGAGGTCGGCCGACGCGGCCGAGGTCGTCCAGCCTGCAACGATCAGTGCCAGCGCACGCGCAACAAACCGGGTCATTGGTACTCTCCAGAACGCAACTGCCGCCGCCCGCCGGCGAGGGCCGGCGTGGTTACGGAATTCCACTTTTTTCGCTAAGGTTTATCGAGAGTTTTAAGTTAAAGGGCTGTTAAGCCCGGTTACCGGCCCGCTCATCAGTCTTAACAAGGTGTTACGCACCCCTTCCCGGCGCCCGTGCGGGGCCGGTAACCTCCTGCAATCGAGGTGCTTTTTGTAGGTGCCGTCAACGCTGGCGACCGCTCGCCCAAGCACTTAGTTTACGGCCCATGGTTCACGATTCTCCCGAGCGCCCGACGCCGGCCCCCACGGTTGACTCCAAGGTTGACTCCAAGGCTGCCCCCAAACCACGGCGCGGTTCGAAGTCCGACCTGCCGCAGGACGATCTGACGCTCGATACAAGTGACGTCGATCCCGAAACCTCCGCCGCCGAGGAGGAGGACGAGGCGCGCCTGCCCGAGACTTCGGAGGACGCCGCCGAGGCGGTCGCCGAGGGCACGCTCTCGGTCGGGCATGCCGCGATCGAGAACGCGGTCCGCCTCGCCCCGACCTCGCCCGGCGTCTACCGCATGCTCAACGCCGCCAACGACGTGCTCTATGTCGGCAAGGCGAAGAACGTCAAAAAGCGGCTGTCGTCCTATGCGCGGGCCAACGCGCCGCTGCCGGCGCGGATCCTGCGCATGATCGCGGCGACCACGCAGGTCGAGATCGTCTCGACCATGACCGAGACCGAGGCGCTGCTGCTCGAAGCCAATCTGATCAAGCAGCTCCGTCCGCGCTTCAATGTGCAGCTGCGCGACGACAAGTCGTTTCCCTATATTCTGATCACCGGCGACCATTGGGCGCCGCAGATCCTCAAGCATCGCGGCGCGCAGTCGCGGCCCGGGCGCTATTTCGGCCCGTTCGCCAACGCAGGCGCAGTCAACCGCACCATCACGGCGCTGCAGCGCGCGTTTCTGATCCGCTCCTGCACCGACGGCTTCTTCGAAAGCCGCAGCCGGCCCTGCCTGCTCTATCAGATCAAGCGCTGCGCCGGTCCCTGCACGCGCGAGATCGACTTCCCCGGCTATAGCGAACTGGTGCGCGAGGCGACCGAATTCCTCTCCGGCCGCAGCCACGCCGTGAAGGAGCTGCTCGCGGCCGAGATGGAGAAGGCCTCCGGCGAGCTCGAGTTCGAAACCGCAGCGCTGTACCGCGACCGTCTCGCGGCGCTGTCGGCGATCCAGTCGCAGCAGGGCATCAATCCGCGCACGGTCGAAGAGGCCGATGTGTTCGCAATCCACCAGGAGGGCGGCTACTCCTGCGTCGAGGTGTTCTTCTTCCGCACCGGCCAGAACTGGGGCAACCGCGCCTATTTCCCGAAGGCCGAGAAGAGCTTCACGCCCGAGGAGGTGCTGTCCTCGTTCCTCGCGCAATTCTACGACGACAAGCCGCCGCCGAAGCTGATCCTGCTCTCGCACGAGATCGAGGAAAGCGCGTTGCTCGCCGACGCGCTGTCGGTCAAGGCCGGATCCAAGGTCGAGGTCACCGTGCCGAAGCGCGGCGAGAAGAAGGAGCTGATCGGCCACGCCCTCACCAACGCGCGCGAGGCGCTCGGCCGCAAGCTCGCCGATACCGCGACGCAAAGCCGGCTGCTGGAGGGCATGGTCTCGACGCTCGGCCTGCCGCACACACCCAAGCGGATCGAGGTCTACGACAACAGCCACATCCAGGGCACCAACGCGGTCGGCGCGATGATCGTGGCGGGACCCGACGGGTTCATGAAGAACCAGTACCGCAAGTTCAACATCAAGTCCGAAGGGCTGACGCCGGGCGACGATTACGGAATGATGCGCGAGGTGCTGGAACGCCGCTTCAAGCGGTTGCTGAAGCCGCCGGAGGGCGAGGCCGCAGCCAAGACGAAAGCGGATGACGATTCGTTCCCGCAATGGCCCGACCTCGTCATCATCGACGGCGGCCGCGGCCAGCTCAACGCGGTCCGGGAGATCTTCCAGAATCTCGGGCTGACCGAGGTCTCGCTGATGGCGGTGGCCAAGGGTCCGGAGCGCGATGCCGGGCGCGAAACCTTGTTCATGCCCGACCGCGAGGCCATCAAGCTGGAGCCCCGCGACCCGGTGCTGTATTTCATCCAGCGGCTGCGCGACGAGGCCCACCGCTTCGTGATCGGCTCGCACCGCAAGCTGCGCAAGAAGGACATCCGCGAGGCCGGACTGCAGGAGATCCCGGGCATCGGCCCGTCCCGCAAGCGTGCCTTGCTGCACCACTTCGGTACGCTCAAGGAGATCGAGCGGGCCTCGATCGCCGACCTCGGCAAGGTTCCCGGCGTCAGCGCCGAGAGCGCCCGCAAGATTTTCGAGTTTTTCCACGCCCAGCCGGGTTAAACCAAAGGCGAGTCATCAGGGCGTCGCCTGCGACAGGGCATCTAGGGCATGATGCGGAAAAGTGTGAGGCAGTTATCCGAAAAGATCATGCTTAAACAACGAGCTAAGGCGCTACGACGATGCAGCGCAATCTGGTCGCGCTTGACGCCTCCGCACGGTTGACCTTCTCGCTTCAGCGGTATTGGTAGAACGGATGAACATCGCCACGACCCGGGGACAGACCAAGACCATGTCCCTCCCGAATATCCTGACCTACGCCCGGATCGCCGCGATCCCGGTGGTGATCGGCTGCGTCTACTGGCAATCGATCCTGGACGGCCCGTTGTGGCTGCGCTGGGTGGCGCTGGCCGTGTTCATTGCGGCGGGAATCACCGACTATCTCGACGGCTATTATGCCCGGATCTGGGACCAGCAGTCCGCCTTCGGCCGGATGCTCGATCCGATCGCCGACAAACTCCTGGTCGCCTCCAGCCTCTTGATGCTGGCCGCCGACAATTCGATCCATGGCTGGACGCTGTGGGCGGCGATCGTGATCCTGTGCCGTGAGATCCTGGTCTCGGGCCTGCGCGAATATCTCGCAGGGCTCAGGGTCAGCGTTCCCGTGACCAAGCTGGCGAAATGGAAGACGACGATCCAGCTGGTGGCGATCGGCTTTCTGATTGCCGGCGAAGCGGGCGAGCAGGTCTTCCCTGCCACCACCTTGATCGGCATCGTGTTGCTCTGGATGTCGGCGATCTTCACGATCTACACCGGCTGGGATTATTTCCGGGCCGGCATCCATCACCTCATCAAGGAGGATGAGGGATGAAGCTGAAATATTTCGCATGGGTGCGTGAACGCGTCGGCAAGGCTGAAGAGATCGTCGAGCCGCCGGCTGAGGTGCGCACCGTCGGCGACCTGATCGGCTGGCTTGCGGCGCGCGACGATGCCTACGCCTATGCCTTCGAGAAGCCGACGGTGATCCGCGCCGCGATCGACCACGCCCATGTCAAATCGGACGCGGCGATCTCCGGCGCCCGTGAGATCGCGTTCTTTCCGCCAATGACCGGCGGCTAGGATAGCGTTTTCGAGCGAAGTGGGTACCGGTTCGCGTGAAGAAAACGCGTCAAGCAAAGAAGTCCACATGACCGTCGCAGCGACCATCCGTATCCAGCAGGCCGACTTCGACGTCGCGCAGGAGATCGCGGCCTTGAGCCGAGACCGCATCGATGTCGGCGCGGTCGTCAGCTTCAGCGGCATCTGCCGCGGCAGCGAACAGGGCGAGCCGATCGCGGCGCTGACGCTCGAACATTATCCTGAAATGGCGGAAGCAGAGATTGGACGCCACGCCGACGAGGCGCTGGCGCGCTGGCCGTTGCAGGGCCTCACCATCATCCATCGTTTCGGCCGCATCGCGCCGGGCGAGAACATCGTGCTGGTCGTGACCGCCTCGGCGCACCGGCAGGCCGCGTTCGAGGCCGCCGAGTTCCTGATGGACTATCTGAAGACCAACGCACCGTTCTGGAAGCGCGAGGAAAGCGCGCGCGGCGCGAGCTGGATCGAGGCGCAGGGCCATGACGACGCGGCCGCCGCGCGCTGGACCAAATCCTGATGGCCAAGCGCAGCAAAGTGTCGGCCAAACGCAGCCTCGCCGTGCCGAAAGCGCCGAAAGTCGGCGCCGGCGAGCTGCACACCCTGTTCGATTTCCTGCGCTATGCCATGAGCCGCTTCAACGCGGCCAAGCTCGTGTTCGCGCACGGCACCACCGATCCGGTGGCCGAGGCCGCGTTCCTGATCTGCGAAACGCTGCACCTGCATCCCGATCAGTTCGAGAACTTTGCCACCGCGCGCGTCACGATTGCCGAGGGCAAGCAGATCCTCGACCTGATCGAGCGCCGGATCGCGACGCGGAAGCCGGCCGCCTATCTCGTCAACAAGGTCTATATGCGCGGCCTGCCGTTCTATGTCGATGAGCGCACAATCGTGCCGCGCTCCTTCATCGGCGAATTGCTGGATTCGCATTTCGGCGGCGACGAGGACGGCACCTCGCTGCTCGGCGATCCCGAGGAGGTCGAACGCGTGCTCGACCTCTGCACCGGCTCCGGCTGCCTCGCGATCCTGGCCGCCCGGCATTTCCCCAACGCCGCAGTCGATGCCGTCGATATTTCAAAGGATGCGCTCGAGGTCGCCGCGCGCAACGTCGCCGACCACGGCCTCGACCATCGCCTGACGCTCCATCGCGGCGACCTGTTCAAGCCGCTCGGCGGCAGCAGATACGATCTCATCATCTCGAACCCGCCCTATGTCGACGCCGAAGGCATGGCGGCGTTGCCGCGCGAGTGCCGTGCCGAGCCGAAGATCGCGTTCGATGGCGGCGCCGACGGGCTCGACATCGTCCGCCGCCTGCTCGATGAGGCGAGGCAACATCTGACCCCGCAGGGCGGGCTGCTCTGCGAGATCGGCCGCGGCCGCGACAATCTCGAGGCCGCCTATCCGAACCTGCCGCTGCTCTGGCTCGACACCGAGGACTCCGAGGGCGAGGTGTTCTGGATCGCTGCCGCGGACCTCTGACCGGCGTGGCGCCGCCGGCTCCGGCGATTTACGGAGCCCGATCCGGGCGAAGCGAAAATCGTGTGCAGTTCCAGCCGGTTCCGAAGATCGCTGGCCCGTCGAATCAACAATGGTGCTAAGGTCGCGGTCCGGGGACGTTCGGACAGAGGGCGCGGGCGCGCGACATGATTCGCATTTCGACGATCTTCATCGCCATCTGCATGGTGCTGGTCGCAGCCTCGCTCGGCTTCGTGCTGTATTCGGTGGCGGGCATCAGCGGATCGGAATCGGCGATCGTGGCGCTCACCGCCCTCACCTGCCTGATCCTCTACAACGCGGTCTCGATGCGGCTGCGTGACCGCAGCGACGTCGGCGGCCAGATCGCGGATCTGTCGCGCGGCACCGCCGACCTTGCCCGCCAGGTCGCCGAATTCGGCCGCCGGCTGGCCGCGGTCGAAGGCCGCGTCGCCTCGGCCAACTCCACCGGCGCCGACCGGATGCAGGGCATGGCCGGCGAGATCAGCGAACTCGGCGGACTGGTGCGGCAGCTCGCGGCATCCGTCGCGCATCATGAGGATCTGCTGGCGGCGGCTCCGGCGATGCAGCCGGTCGCGTCCCCGCGTGACGATGTGCTGCAACGGGTTGCGACGGCGCCGACCGTCGTGGTTGCGCCTCCGCCGCCACCTGCGGCTCCGCCGGAGGTCTCGCGCAGCCAGACCCAGCTGATCGGCGCGATCAAGCAGGCCATCGACGAGAACCGCCTCGACATCTACCTGCAGCCGATGGTGACGCTGCCGCAGCGCAAGGTGCGCTACTACGAGGCGGTGACGCGGCTGCGCGACGAGCGCGACCAGGTGCTGGCCGCCGAGGATTTCATCGAGGCGGCCGAGGCCGGCGGCCTGATCGGCCGCATCGATCACATGGTGATGCTTCGCTGCGTCCACGTGCTGCGCCGCCTGATGATCCGCAGCAAGGATGTCGGCGTGTTCTGCAACGTCTCGGCGGCGACGCTGTCCAACCAGGCGCATTTCACCCAGTGTCTCGACTTCCTCGAGGCCAACCGCGCGCTGGCGCCGTCCTTCGTGCTCGAGTTCAAGCAGGCGACCTTCCGCAATCTCGGCGGGACCGAGAGCGAAAACCTCGCGGCGCTGGCACAGCGCGGCTACCGGTTCTCGATCGACCATGTCAGCGACCTTCGCCTCGAGCCGCGGGAGCTCGCCGATCGCGGCGTCCGCTTCATCAAGGTGCCGGCGGCGCTGCTGCTCGACGCCAGGCAGATCGCGAGCACCGATATCCATCCGTCCGATCTGTCCGACCTGCTCGGCCGCTACGGCATCGACCTGATCGCCGAACGGATCGAGGGCGAACGCTCGGTGGTCGATCTGCTCGACTACGATGTCCGGTTCGGCCAGGGGTTCCTGTTCGCGCCGCCGCGGCCGTTGCGGCCGGAGGGGGCATCTGCTACCGCCGAGGCTCCGCAGACCAACCCCCAGGATCTTAATGGCGCCAGCACTTCAGCCCCTGTCTCCAGCCCCGCAGCTCCGCCACGCGCAACCGGCAGCGCCGCGCTGGCGCGCCGCGCCCTCGGTCCAAATTAGCCGGCAATTTGCATCATGACCTCACTGCGTTTCGTGGAGCAGCTGCGCGACCTCGTCAGCGGCGTCGATGTGGTGCTGTCGGACATCTGGGGCGTCGTGCACAACGGGCTCGAGTCCTTTCCCGAGGCCTGCGAGGCACTGCACACCTTCCGCCAGCAGGGCGGCACGGTCATCCTGATCACCAACGCGCCGCGGCCGGCCGATTCCGTGCAGCGCCAGCTGCGCAAGCTCGGCGTCGCCGACGAGACCTATGATGCGATCGTCTCCTCGGGCGACCTGACGCGCCACTTCGTCGCCGATCATCCCGGCCAGAAGATCTTCTGGATCGGCCCGGAGCGCGACAGCTCGATCCACCGCGGCCTCGACGCCACGCTGGTACCGCTGGAGCAGGCCGACTACATCATCTGCACCGGCCTGTTCGACGACGAGACCGAGTCGGCCGAAGACTATCGCGACACGCTGCTGAAGGCGCTCGAGCGCAAGCTCACACTGGTGTGCGCCAATCCCGATATCGTGGTCGAGCGCGGCGACCGGCTGATCTATTGCGCCGGGGCGGTCGCCGAACTCTATCGCGAGCTCGGCGGCGAGGTGATCTTCTACGGCAAGCCGCACCGGCCGATCTATGAGCGCGCCATGGCTCTGGCCACCGAACGCCGCGGGCGTCCGACCGAGCTCAGCCGGGTGCTCGCGATCGGCGATTCCGTGCGCACCGATCTCACCGGCGCCCTTGGCTTCGGCATCGATCTGTTGTTCGTTACGCGCGGCATCCATTCCGAACAGTTCGAGGGCATCGAGCAGCTCGATGCGGCCTCGATCAAGGAATTGTTCGGCCATCCGCCCCGCGCGCTGATGCGCGAGCTGAAGTGGTAGCGGCAAGCGACGCTGTCCCTCGCCCCGTTCTTCACCGGGTCGAGACGAGCGAAGCTCGCTCTTGGAGGGTTGGGTGAGCGGCTGCCTCCCCAGGCGCCGGATGCCGAGAGACCTTACCCCCTCACCCGGATTGCATCTCTCGATGCAATCCGACCTCTCCCCGCAAGCGGGGCGAGGTGAAGGGGCGCGCCGCCAAAATATCGAAAACAACCCCATGCAAAGTAGCGCGTGGCGCGCGGGGTTCGACCAGTCGCCTTGACACGTCGGGCAACTCAGCGATACTCTTCTAATATTCCGAAATCGTGCAGCCGCCCTCCCCCTCGTGTTGCACAAGCGGGGCGGGTAAAGGGAAGCGTGATCAAATGCAAATGCCCGGGACATCTAGCGCGAAGACGCGCTTCTGCCCGGGCATGCGTGAATTTCAGCCGATGCGATCGATGTCGGGCGGTTATGCCGTCGCCATGTCCGGGAACACCGCCTCGATCTTGGTCTTCAGCGTGGCCGCATTGAACGGCTTGACGATGTAGTTGTTCACGCCGGCCTTCTTGGCCGCGATCACGTTCTCGGTCTTGGATTCCGCCGTGATCATGATGAAGGGCGTGGTCGCGAGGTTGGGATCGGCGCGGACTTCCTTGAGCAGGTCGTAGCCGGTCATCGGCTCCATGTTCCAGTCGGAAATCACCAGGCCATACTTCTTGCCGCGCATCTTGTTCAGCGCTGCGGAGCCGTCGGAGGCATCGTCGATATTTTCAAATCCAAGCTGCTTGAGAAGATTCCGGATGATGCGGATCATGGTGCTGTAATCATCAACCACCAGAACCGGCATGGACAAATCAACCGCCATCTTTCCCCCCAAAACACAAACGCAACTTGGCTTCTGCACAAACGCAGCTTTCCGCCAACGACTAACAGCAGCCGTTAAACAGCGCGTTAACCGGCTGAATCCGGATTGTTACGGATTTGACGCGATTTTCGTTAGCCTTGACTTCCACGCCGCCGCCGCGTCACGGTCCGGCCCGCACCAATCATGCTTAAGAATCCTTGAAGAATACCGCTCATGAGCACCGGCTTTACCGTTATCCGCGACAACACCCCCGCAAGCGCCATTCCGAAAGGCGCCGTGGTCGCGATGGGGAATTTCGATGGCGTCCATCTCGGTCACCGCGCCGTGATCGGCGCGGCGCTTGCGATGGGCAGAGCGCGCGGCGTGCCCGCGCTCGCCGTGACCTTCGAGCCGCATCCGCGCAGCTTCTTCAGCCCGAACACTCCGCAATTCCGTCTCACGGACGAGACCAACAAGCTGCGGCTGCTCGCGGCCACCGGCCTCGCGGGCGCCGTCGTCATGACGTTCGACAAGGCGCGCGCCGGTACCACGGCACAGGATTTCATTCACCATGACCTGATCGGCCGGCTCGGCATCAGCGGGATCGCGGTCGGCTACGACTTCCATTTCGGCAAGGGCCGGGTCGGCTCGCCGAGCCTGCTGGTCAGCGAAGCGCCGCGGCTCGGCATCGAGGTCGATGTGCAGGCCCATGTCGACATCGAGGAGCGCCCGGTCTCCTCCAGCGCGATCCGCATGGCGCTCGCCGAAGGCGAGATCGCGGATGCGACCACGATGCTGGGCGGACCGTGGTTCGTCACCGGCAAGGTGGTCCACGGCGAGAAGCGCGGCCGAGATCTCGGTTACCCCACCGCCAATATCCGCCTCGACAAGCATTGCGGCTTGAAGCACGGCATCTACGCGGTGCGGGTCGGCAAGGGCTCGCAACGGTTCGACGGTGTCGCAAGCTTCGGGCGCCGGCCGACCTTCGACAACGGCGCGCCGCTGCTCGAGGTGTTCCTGTTCGACTTCAAGGGCGATCTGTACGACGCGGTCCTTGATGTCGCATTCATCGGTTTCATTCGCGAAGAGCTGAAATTCGACACCATCGAGGCGTTGATACGCCAGATGGATGACGACAGCGCCAAGGCGCGCGCGGTGCTGGCCGCGGCGCCCGACGCGTTCCCGCAGCTCGGAGTGATTGGTTGAACCGGACTGAAAAGCAAAAAATGCTGGCGGGCGAGCTGTATCGCCCGGATGCAGAGCTCGCCGCCGAGCATACGGCGGCGGAACAATGGATGGCACGCTACAATGCGTCGGGCGCGTCGTCCGCGGCCGAGTTGCACGCGCTGCTCGGCGAGCGCTTCCGCAAGGTCGGCAGGGATGCCGTGATACGCCCGCCGTTCTTCTGCGATTACGGCAGCAATATCAGCCTCGGCGACGGCGTGTTCCTCAACTTCAATTGCGTCATCCTCGACGTCGTCGAGGTCGCGATCGGCGATCGGACCCAGATCGGACCCGCGGTGCAGATCTATACCGCCGACCACCCGCGCGATGCCGAAACCCGCCGCGCCGGGCTGGAATTCGGCCGCCCGATCCGGATCGGCAGCGACGTCTGGATCGGCGGGGGTGCCATCATTCTGCCCGGCATCACGATCGGCGACGGCGCCCTGGTCGGGGCCGGCAGCGTGGTCACACGGAACGTCGCCCCCGGCGCGATCGTGGCGGGAAATCCGGCCCGGGCACGGCCGGCCTGAACCGCGCCATGCGCGGCCCTGCGAGCCACCGGGGGCTTTGCGATTTCCCCGTCCGGCTGCTATGGAAACCCCATGTTTTCGCGGCGCATCATACGGATTAGCGGCCCGGCTTCCGCCTGAGCCTGAAGGCTCGGCGCAAGACCGGGACTTCGCCGTTTCACCCGCGATTGATCGCGTATCCGCGCCCGCACCTGCCAAATCAGAGCTTTCATGTCCGACAAGCCGCAAAAGACCGACGCCCAAAAGACTGACGTTAGGGACTATTCCAAGACCCTTTACCTGCCGCAGACGGATTTCCCGATGCGCGCCGGCCTGCCCCAGCGCGAGCCGGAAATCCTGAAATACTGGAACGACATCGGCCTCTACGACAAGCTCCGCCGGGAAGCCGAGGGCCGCGCCAAATTCGTGCTGCATGACGGCCCGCCCTACGCCAACGGCAACATCCATATCGGGCACGCGCTGAACAAGATCCTCAAGGACGTCGTGACCAAGAGCCAGCAGATGCTCGGCTTCGACTCCAACTACGTGCCGGGCTGGGACTGCCACGGCCTGCCGATCGAATGGAAGATCGAGGAGGAGAACTACCGCTCCAAGGGCAAGCAGAAGCCCGACTTCCGCGACTCGGCGGCGATGGTCGCGTTCCGCAAGGAATGCCGTGCCTATGCGACGCACTGGATCAACGTGCAGCGCGAGGAGTTCAAGCGGCTCGGCATCATCGGCGACTGGGACCATCCCTACCAGACGATGAGCTATCCGGCCGAGGCCCAGATCGCCCGCGAGCTGATGAAGTTCGCCGCCAACGGCACGCTCTATCGCGGCTCCAAGCCGGTGATGTGGAGCGTGGTCGAGAAGACCGCGCTGGCCGAAGCCGAGGTCGAATACGAGGACTACACCTCCGACATGGTGTGGGTGAAATTCCCGGTCACCTCGCCGGCGCATGGCGCGCTGGCCAATGCCTCGGTCGTGATCTGGACCACCACGCCGTGGACGCTGCCCGGCAACCGCGCCGTCTCGTTTTCGCCGAAGATCGCCTATGGCCTCTACAAGGTGACGGATGCGCCGGCGGACAATTGGGCCAAGACCGGCGATCTCCTGATCCTGGCCGACGCGCTTGCCGCCGAGGTGTTCAAGCAGGCCCGCGTCACGTCCTATGAGAAGGTCCGCGATATTCCCGGCGACACGCTGGACGCCGTGGAATGCGCCCATCCGCTGCGCGGCTTCGGTGGCGGCTACGAATTCATCGTGCCGCTGCTGGCCGGCGAGCATGTCACCGACGACACCGGCACCGGCTTCGTGCACACCGCGCCGAGCCACGGCCGCGAGGACTTCGACGTCTGGACGGCCAACACCCGCGAGCTCGATGCGCGCGGCATCCCGACGGCGATCCCGTATACGGTCGACGAGAACGGCGCCTACACCGCGCAGGCGCCGGGCTTCACCGGCAAACGCGTGCTCAACGACAAGGGCGAGAAGGGCGATGCCAACGAGGCCGTGATCAAGGCGCTGATCGAGGCCGGCAAGCTGCTCGCGCGCGGCCGCCTCAAGCACCAGTATCCGCACTCCTGGCGCTCCAAGAAGCCGGTGATCTTCCGCAACACGCCGCAATGGTTCATCGCGATGGACAAGCCCATCGCCGAGAACGGCCATGCCAGGAAGGGCGACACGCTGCGCGCCCGCGCGCTGCACGCGATCTCGGTCACGCAATGGGTGCCGCCGGCAGGCGAGAACCGCATCAACGGCATGATCGCCAACCGTCCCGACTGGGTGATCTCGCGGCAGCGCGCCTGGGGCGTGCCGATCGCCGTGTTCGTGACGGAGAACAGCGACGGCTCGGCCGAGATCCTGCAGGACGAGGTCGTCAACCAGCGCATCACCGAGGCGTTCATGGAGGAAGGCGCCGACGCCTGGTACATGGACGGCGCCCGCGAGCGCTTCCTTGGCAGCCGCGCGTCCGAGAACTGGAAGAAGGTCGACGACATCTGCGACGTCTGGTTCGATTCCGGCTCCACGCACGCCTTCGTGCTGGAAGACCGCCAGAACTTCCCGCAGCTCGGCAACATCGTCCGCAAGGTCGATGGCGGCAACGACACCGTGATGTATCTCGAAGGCAGCGACCAGCATCGCGGCTGGTTCCACTCGTCGCTGCTGGAAAGCGCCGGCACGCGCGGCCGCGCGCCTTATGACATCGTGCTGACCCACGGCTTCACGCTCGACGAGAACGGCCGCAAGATGTCGAAGTCGCTCGGCAACACCGTCGAGCCGCAGAAGGTGATCAAGGATTCCGGCGCGGACATCCTGCGCCTGTGGGTCTGCGCCACCGACTATGCCGACGACCAGCGCATCGGCCCGGAGATCCTCAAGAACACCATCGAGACCTACCGCAAGCTGCGCAACTCGATCCGCTGGATGCTCGGCACGCTGCATCATTTCAAGCCGAGCGAGAAGGTCGCCTTTGCCGAGATGCCCGAACTCGAGCGGCTGATGCTGCACGAGCTCGCCGGCCACACCGAGACCATCCGCAAGGCCTATGCCCACTTCGACTACAAGACCGTGGTCGCAAGCCTCGCGGCCTTCATGAACTCCGAGCTGTCGGCGTTCTACTTCGACATCCGAAAGGACACGCTGTATTGCGATCCGCCGTCCTCGGTGGCGCGCAAGGCGGCGCTGACCACGATCGATCTGCTCTGCGACGCGATCCTGAAATGGCTGGCGCCGATCCTCAGCTTCACCACCGACGAAGCCTGGCGGATGTATCGGCCGAACGCCGAGCCTTCGGTGCATCTGACGCTGTTTCCCGAAGGTCTCGAGCAGTTCCAAGACGACGCGCTTGCCGCGAAGTGGGAGATGGTCCGCAACGTCCGCCGCGTCGTCACCGGCGCGCTCGAACTCGAACGCGCCGCCAAGCGGATCGGCTCCTCGCTCGAGGCATCGCCGGTGATCTACGTCGCTGACAGGGAGATGCTGGCCACGCTGTTCGATATCGATCTCGCCGAAGTCTGCATCACCTCGAACTACGAGGTGCGCGAGGGCGAGGCGCCGGCGAACGCCTTCCGCCTCGACGCCGTGCCTGGCGTTGCCGTCGTGGTCGAGAAGGCGGTCGGCACCAAATGCGCCCGTTCGTGGAAGATCCTTCCGACGGTGGGCGAGGACGGCGAATATCCCGACGTCTCGCCGCGCGACGCGCAAGCGCTGCGCGAATGGAAGGCGCTGGAGGTCAGCATCTCCTAACTGTCCGTCGTCCCGGCGAAGGCCGGGACCCATAACCACTGCTGTCTCGAATGGACGAAGGTTGATGACCCCGAGTCATTCAAACGATACCCGACACGGCGTATGGGTCCCGGCCTTCGCCGGGACGACACCTTTGGTGGGCTGGCAATGAGCCCACCCGTGCGCGCCGGTGTGCTTGCGGCGGTCATCACCCTGATCGCCGACCAGGCCTCCAAGCTCTGGCTGCTCCACGTCCTCGACATCGTGCATCACGCCCCGGTGCGGGTAACGCCGTTCTTCGACCTGGTGCTCGCCTGGAATCCCGGGATCAGCTTCGGCTGGTTCCAGAGCGAGACCCCGACGGCCCAGATCCTGCTGATGGTGATCAAGGCCGCGGCCGTGATCGCGCTGGCGATCTGGATGGCGCGGTCGCGGACCTGGCTCGCGACGGTGTCGCTCGGCCTGATCATCGGCGGTGCCATCGGGAACGGCATCGACCGCTTCGCCTATGGCGCGGTGGTCGATTTTGCCCTGCTTCATGCCGAGATCGGGGGAAAAACCTTCAATTGGTACATCTTCAACCTTGCCGACGTGGCCATCGTTGCTGGCGTGGCAGCCCTATTGTATGATTCCGTGGTGGGGACCCCCGCCGTAAAAGCGCCCTGATCCCGGCCGATACGAGCCGGTCAGCGGCCCACACCTGTATCAAGCGGAACTGTGCCTAAGCCAGTGATCGCTTTGGCGAATTTTGAGATGGGAATGGCGCAATGCGCAACACCAAAGCCCGCGGTTACCTGATCGAGACGTCCCGGCTGTCGCTGATGCGCGGCCTGCGCCTGGCGTTCGTCGCAGCCGGGATCGGCCTTGTCATGACGGCCGGCCCGGTGCGCGCCGGCGACGATGAAGATGACGGCGACGACGGCCTGACCTTCGAAGAGCGGATCGTCGACAATCTGATGACCGGGCTCGGCGCCAAGAGCGCGGCCAGCAAGGGCATCGACTACCGCGAGCGCTCGCCGCTGGTGGTGCCGCCGAAGCTGGATTTGCCCCCGCCGGCATCGACCGCCCAGGTCAACGCGCCGAACTGGCCGAAGGACCCTGATATTGCGGCGCGCAAGGCTGCGATCGCGGCGCGCAAGAAGGAAGTCAAGAAGGAGCCCTGGCAGTCGGCGGTAGCGTTGACGCCGGCCGAGATCGAGGCGGGCCGCAAGCAGCAGACCGCCACCGATGGGCGCAAGGAGCCGCTGGAGCCCGGCGTGAGCACCAATCCATCGCTGATGCCGAGCCAGCTCGGTTACAACGGCGGCCTGCTCGGCATGTTCAAGGGGAACAGCAGCGAGTCCAAACCGTTCAAGGGTGAGCCGACGCGCGAATCCCTGACCGAGCCGCCGCCGGGCTACCAGACGCCGTCCGGGGGCTATGCCTACGGCACCGGCCCGCAGGCGCCGAAGGCGAAAGAAGGCCAGTACGACGTCATGACCGGAAAACCGGTGCAGTGATCGCCTGGCCTGCGCGGGCGAAGGCTGACATGAGCAAAGCTTAATGCGGGGCGGCGGGTGTCTCTCCGCTTCGTGACCATCGGCACGGGAACGACCGCGTACGATGGCTTGCTTTCGCGCCCCGGCCGGTGTCCGGGCTTTCATAAGGACCATGATGCGCTCTCGCCGATCGATCGCCCTGTTCGCTGCCGCATTCGTTTCCACCATCCCGCTGCCGGGTGCCAGCCTCCGCGCCCAGACCACCGTCACCTCGGAACGCCCCGCCAGTTTCACGCTCGACAACGGCCTGCAGGTCGTGGTGATCCCCGACCACCGCACGCCCGTGGTCACGCAGATGATCTGGTACAAGGTCGGCTCGGCCGACGAGACGCCCGGCAAATCGGGCCTCGCGCATTTCCTCGAGCATCTGATGTTCAAGGGCACCGCCAAGCATCCGGCGGGCGAGTTCTCGCAGACCGTGCTGCGCGTCGGCGGCAATGAGAACGCCTTCACCTCGGTCGACTACACCGGCTACTTCCAGCGCGTGCCGCGCGAGCAGCTGCCCACCATGATGGAGTTCGAGGCCGACCGCATGACCGGCCTGATCCTCAAGGACGAGAACGTGCTGCCGGAGCGCGATGTCGTGCTGGAGGAGTTCAACATGCGGGTTGCCAACAACCCGGATGCAAGGCTGACCGAGCAGATCATGGCCGCGCTTTATCTCAACCATCCCTATGGCCGGCCGGTGATCGGCTGGCATCAGGAGATCGAGAAGCTCGACCGCGAGGATGCGCTCGCCTTCTACCGGCGCTTCTACGCGCCGAACAACGCCATCCTGGTCATCGCCGGCGACGTCGACGTCAAGGATATCCGCCCGCTGGTCGAGAAGAACTTCGGCCCGATCCCGGCGCAGCATGCGATCCCCGAGAAGCGGGTCAGGCCGCAGGAGCCGACACCGGCCGCGCCGCGCACCGTGACGCTGTCGGATCCGCGCGTCGAGCAGCCGAGCCTGCGCCGCTATTACCTGGTGCCGTCGGCGACGACGGCGGCAGCGGGCGAGAGCCAGGCGCTCGATGTGCTCGCGCAGTTGATGGGCGGCGGCGCCAATTCCTATCTCTATCGCTCGCTGGTGATCGACAAGGGCCTCGCGATCTCCGCCGGCGCCGGCTACCAGGGCACCTCGCTCGATCCGTCGCAATTCTCGATCTCGGTGACGCCGAAACCCGGCGTCGAGTTCGCGCAGATCGAGGACGCGATCGACAAGGTGATCGCCGACCTCGCGCAGAACCCGGCGCGCGCCGAGGATCTCGAACGGGTCAAGACCCAGCTCATCGCGGAGGCGATCTACGCCCAGGATAACCAGGCGACACTGGCACGCTGGTATGGCGGCGCGCTGACCACCGGGCTCAGCATCGAGGATATCCGCAGCTGGCCGGATCGCATTCGCGCCGTCACTGCCGAGCAGGTGCGCACTGCTGCCGCCAGCTGGCTCGACAAGAAGCGGTCGGTGACCGGCTATCTGATCAAGGACACTGCGCCGAAACGCGAGGAGAAGCGCTCGTGATCTATTCCCTCACCCGTCGTGCGGCGCTGATCGGCGGCGCCTGCGCCGCGCTGTTGACGCTGACGTCGGCGCCCTCGCAGGCCGCGGCCAAGATCCAGCGGCTGGTGTCGCCGGGCGGCATCGAGGCGTGGTTCGTGCAGGACGCGACCGTGCCGTTGATCGCAATGGAATATTCCTTCAGCGGCGGCGCCAGCCAGGATCCGCCCGGCAAGCCCGGCGTCGGCAATCTGGTCGCCGACCTGCTCGACGAGGGTTCCGGCGATCTCGATTCCAAGACCTATCACGAGCGGCTCGAGCGCCGCGCCATCGAGCTCAGTTTCCAGTCGAACCGCGATCAGTTCCGCGGCTCGCTGCGCATGCTCAAGGACAACAAGGACGAAGCCTACGACCTGTTGCGGATGGCGCTGACCTCGCCGCACTTCGAGCCGAAGGACGTCGAACGGATCCGCGCCCAGGTGATCGCCAATCTGCGCCGCGAATCGACCAATCCGTCCTCGCTCGCCGGCCGCAAGTTCCTCGAGCTCGCATTCGGCGATCATCCCTATGCCAGGACGGCCACCGGCACGCTCGACAGCGTGCCGACCATCCAGATCCCGGATCTCAAGGACTATACCCGCCGCATCATCGCCAAGGATACGCTGCGCGTTGCCGTGGTCGGCGACGTCGATCCCGATACGCTCGGCAAGCTACTGGACAAGACCTTTGGTGGCCTGCCGGCGAAAGCCGAATTGACGCCCGTCCCCGACGTCGTGGCGACCAGGCCGCCGCAGCGCGCCTTCGTCCCGCTCGACGTGCCGCAGACCGTCGTCACCTTCGGCGGCCCCGGCATTGCCAGGCATGACCCGGACTTCATGGCGACCTATGTGGTGAACCACATTCTCGGCGGCGGCGGATTGTCGTCGCGGCTCTACAAGGAAGTGCGCGAGAAGCGCGGGCTGGCCTACTCGATCTATGAAGCGCTGGTCTGGATGGATCACTCCGCGCTGTTCATCGGCAATACCGGCACCCGCGCCGACCGCGCCGGCGAGACCGTCGATGCGATCGAAGCGGAAGTGCGCCGCATCGCCGAGGAAGGTCCGACGCAGAAGGAGCTCGACGAGGCGAAGTCCTACCTGAAGGGCTCGCAGATGCTGGCGCTCGACACCTCCTCCAAGCTCGCGCAGGCGATGCTGCAATACCAGCTCGACAAGCTGCCGATCGATTACATCGAGAAGCGCAACGCCATCGTCGACGCGGTGACGCTCGACGATGCCAAGCGGGTCGCCAAAAAGCTCTGGGGCAACGGCCTACTCACCGCAATCGTCGGCCGCGCCCCGCAAGCCGCGGCGCAGCCGGTGTCGGCGCCGCCGAAGGCGAACTGACGTTTCGGCGGGCCACCTTCCCTCTCCAACCCCGAGAGCGAGCTTCGCTCGCCTCGGACCCCCGCAAGGGGGGAGAAGGGGGAGCCGCGCACTCGGACGCCGACGTAACAACCACTGCATCAACACCACCCAAGCAGATCCAAACCCGCTATCCTGCGGCCTGCCGATTCTTCCCTCCACGGGTGATGTCATGCTGCGGGTGTCCCGCGACCTTACGATCGATGAGAACGACATTGAGATCGTCTTTGTCCGCGCCTCCGGCCCGGGCGGACAGAATGTCAACAAGGTCTCGACCGCAGCGCAGCTTCGCTTCGACACCAACAAGATTGCATTGCCGGCAGACGCCGCGCAGCGGCTGGCGCGGCTCGCCGGCAGCCGCATGACCAAGGAAGGCGTGATCGTAATCCACGCCTTCCGCTTTCGCACCCAGGAACGCAATCGCGCTGATGCGATCGAGCGGCTGCTCGAGATGTTGAGGGAGGCGATGATGCGGCCGACACCGCGGCGGCCGACCAAGCCGACGCTCGGCTCCAAGCAGCGCCGGCTCGAGGGCAAGAAGCGCCGCAGCGACATCAAGGCGGGGCGCGGCGCCCGCCGTTTCGACGATTAGATCATAATGCGTTTCCACGGAATCGCATCATGATCTCATCTCCTTGTTTGAGCATGATCTTTTCGGAAAACCGGTTTCCACTTTTCCGGATCATGCTCCAGGGAACGCCGGACGCAGCGCGCGCGGCACTGCATCCGGGATCCGGTCAGCGTAACCAGAAGCGTTTTCGCGCGAAGCGGATGTCGGTTCGCGCGAAGGAACGCGTCAGAACAAGAAGCCTGAGCCTTGGTTCCGATTGATCAGAACCGCGAAGGCCCTCGTGCTTCAGTACTTCTTGGTTGCGGGCGCCATCTCGGAACCACCCGACTTCGGTGCCGTGCGTCCGCTGCCGACCGTTCCCTTGCTGCCCGACTTGGCGGCGGCGCCGCTCTTCTGCGTCGTCGCGCCAGGTTGCGCCGTCATTTCCTCATCGCCGCTGCCGGACATGCCGCCGCCCTGCTGCATGGTACCTCTGCCCTGCGCACCGCCGCGGGTATCCGGTGCAGTCGTTCCCTGTGCCAGGACGGGGCCGGCCATCGCGGCCGAGATGGCAAGGGCGAGCACGCTGGTTTTTGCAAACGTCATCCATTTCTCCTGGGACTTTAATTGACGATGGAGGAGCGGCGCAGGTGGTGCGCCGTTTGCAGCGCCGACCCTGAACCCCATCGCGCAAGACTGCATTTTCCGCAAACGGCGCACGCGAGATGCAAGCTGCGTCGTGTGGTGATCGTGCAGGGATTTCGCGGTCATTTTGCGAAATTGTCGTCCGCATATGCGGCAACCACCGGTTCCGCGCCAGATCACCGCCCAGCTTTGTTCTGCTGTGAAACAGCCCGCTACTACCAACGGCGGATTTCAGCCTCCTACAGTCACCGCACAGAGGCGGTGATGTAGATGACAAAGCTGCGCGCAAGGTGGTCGTTGGGGCTGGGATTTTGCAGCGCAATGCTTGCAGTGCAAATGACGGCTGCGCAGATGCCCCTGCCCGCCGCCAGGCCGCCCGATGGGGCGACGCTGTTCAAGCAGCAATGCGCGACCTGCCACACCACCAACATGTCGGATGCCGTCCGGCAAGGACCGTCGCTCTATAAGGTCGTCGGCCGCCACGCCGGCAAGGCCGACCGCTTCAAATATTCCGCGGGCTTCAGCAAGGCCGACTTCGTCTGGGACGACGCCAGGCTCGACGCCTGGCTGACCAATCCGCAGGAGGTGATCCCCGGCGCCGTGATGGCCTACCGGCAGGCCAAGCCGGAAACCCGCGCCATGATCATCGCCTATCTGAAGGAGCTGAACTGAATGGCGAAACCCGTGCATTCGATGATCCGCGTGTTCGACGAAGGAAAAGCGCTCGACTTCTACCAGCGCGCGTTTGGCCTGGAGATCGCGGACAACCTGAGATTTCCCGATTTCGCGCTGATCTATCTGCGCCATCCCTCCTCGCCGTTCGAGGTCGAGCTCACGGTCAACTTCGATCGCAAGGAGCCCTACACGCTCGGCGACGGCTACGGCCATCTCGCCGTCATCGTCGATGACGTCGATGCCGAGCACGCGCGCTTCGAGAAGGAGAAACTGTCGCCCGGGCCGCTGCGCGACTTCAAGCACGAGGGCAAGACGCTGGCGCGCTTCTTCTTCGTCTCCGATCCCGACGGCTACAAGATCGAGGTGATCCAGCGCGGCGGGCGCTTCGGCTAGAGCATGCTCAGACAACAAGGCAATTGCACAAATAAAAATTGACGGAGGAACCCATGAGAGAAATCGATCGACGCAGCAAATATGACCGGCGTGTCTTTCTCAAAGGCGCGGCCGTGACCGCACCCGCAGTCGCGATTGCGACCTCGACGGGGCTCGGCATCACCGATGCGTGGGCCGAAGGCGCCACGACGCTGACGCCGGCCACGATGAAGACGTTGCTGAAGATGGCGCGCGACATCTATCCGCACGATTTCCTCGGCGACAGCTACTACATAGCAGCGGTCAAGCCGTATGACGAGAAGTCCGCGAAGGATCCGGCGGTCAAGTCGCTGATCAATGACGGCGTCACGAGGCTCGATCAGGCGGCCAACGACCGCCACAAGATGCCTTATGTCGAGGTCGCCTGGGAAAACGATCGCGTCGCGCTGCTGCAACAGATCGAACCGAGCGCCTTCTTCCAGAAGATCCGCGGCGACCTCATCGTCTCCATCTACAACAACAAGGAGGTGTGGCCGCGGTTCGGCTACGAGGGCTCCTCGGCCGAGCATGGCGGCTACATCAAGCGCGGCTTCGCCGATATCGACTGGCTGCCGAAGGTCTAACGGGTCGGGAGGAAACAATGGCAAAATTCGATCTGAATGACAGCGGCGTTGTGGTGATCGTCGGCTCCGGTGCCGGCGGCGGAACGCTCGGCAATGAACTGGCGCAGAAGGGCGTCAAGGTCGTGATCCTCGAGGCCGGCCCGCGCATCGAGAACCAGGACTTCATCAACGATGAATGGGACAGTTTTACCCAGCTCGCCTGGTCCGACGCGCGCTCGACCTCGGGCAGCTGGCGCGTCCACCAGGACTTTCCGGGCCTGCCGGCCTGGATCGTGAAGGCGGTCGGCGGCTCGACCACGCACTGGGCGGGCGCCTCGCTGCGCTTCGACGAGCACGAGTTCAAGATCAAGTCGGCCTATGGCACCATTCCCGGCGCCAACCTGATCGACTGGCCGATCACGCTCGCCGAGATGGAGCCGTGGTACGCCAAGGCCGAGGACAAGATGGGCGTCACCCGCACCAACGGCATCCCAGGGCTGCCCGGCAACAATAACTTCAAGGTGATGGAAGCCGGCGCCAGGAAGCTCGGCTACAAGGAGGTGCACACCGGGCGGATGGCGATCAACAGCGAGCCGCGCGACGGCCGCGGTTCCTGCCAGCAGATCGGCTTCTGCTTCCAGGGCTGCAAGTCGGGCGCCAAATGGTCGACGCTCTACACCGAGATCCCGAAGGGCGAAGCCACCGGCAATCTCGAAGTGCGCCCCGGCAGCATGGTGATCAAGATCGAGCACGACCAGTCCGGCAAGGTCACCGGCGTGGTCTACGCCGATGCGACGGGCGCGATGCAGCGCCAGAAGGCCCGCGTCGTCGCGGTCGCCGGCAACTCGATCGAGAGCCCGCGGCTCTTGCTCAACAGCGCGTCCAGCATGTTCCCGGACGGGCTCGCCAATTCATCCGGCCAGGTCGGCCGCAACTACATGCGGCACATGACCGGCAGCGTGTATGCGGGCTTCGAGAAATCGGTGCACATGTATCGCGGCACCACGATGGCCGGCATCATCCGCGACGAGGCCAAGAACGATCCGAAGCGCGGCTTCGTCGGCGGCTACGAGATGGAGACGCTGTCGCTCGGCCTGCCCTTCATGGCTGCGTTCCTCAATCCCGGCGCCTGGGGACGCAGCTTCACCAGCGCGATCGAGGGCTATCCGCGGATGGCCGGCATGTGGCTGGTCGGCGAGGACATGCCGCAGGAGACCAACCGCATCACGCTGGATCCGAAGATCAAGGACAAGTTCGGCATGCCGGTCGCCAGCGTGCATTTCGACGATCATCCGAACGACGTCGCGATGCGCGACCATGCCTACAAGCAGGGCTCCGCGGTCTATGAGGCGGTCGGTGCCACCGTCACCTATCCGACGCCGCCCTATCCCTCGACCCACAACATGGGCACCAACCGGATGAGCGAGAAGCCGCGCGACGGCGTGGTCAACAACTTCGGCCAGACCCACGACATCAAGAACCTGTTCGTTTCCGACGGCAGCCAGTTCACGTCAGGCGCAGCGTGCAACCCGACGCTGACGATCGTGTCGCTGGCGATCCGCCAGGCCGACCACATCGCCGGCGCGATGCAGCGCAAGGAGATCTAGACTAGACGACCATTCGAACCGAGTCGCGGATTCCGCCTCACCTCGCCCCGCGTGCGGACGCGTGCGGGGAGAGGTCGGAGCGCATCGTTAGATGCGTTCCGGGTGAGGGGGAGTCCCCGCAAACGCAGCTGTCACCGGATACGCGGAGACGGCCCCTCACCCCAACCCTCTCCCCGTAAGAACCGGGCGAGGGAGCGCAGCGCCGTCGTGGTCGCCACTGCGCTTTAGCAAGAAAATACAATTCCCCTTTCACTGAAGCGGCCTTGCCCAACTGGACAGGGCCGCTTTCTTCTTTGCGTGATGGACCGGTGCGAAATCTATTCCGCGGCATCCATGATCGCCGTCGTCTCGCGATAATCCGGCACGACCGCCGGCGCATTCGCCTTGGCGCGGTAGATCAGGCAGGAGCAGCGCAGCAGCGACGCGAAATTGTTCACCTCGCCGTGATGATCGAGCACCTCGTTGTGCAGGGTGGTGAGGAACTTGGCCAGCGTCATGCCTTCCTTGGCCGCGATCTCCTCCAGCGTGTCCCAGAACGACATTTCCAGCCGGATCGAGGTGCAATGGCCGTCGATCCGCAACGATCGGGTCTGCGATTCATAGTCGCGTTGCGGCTGATGCGCGAAAAGATGGCACATGGCGTTCCTCCGGCGAGAACTTATAATTTTTCTAAACGATATACCTGTGCGCGCGGCCCCACAATCGGGACGTAGGGCGTAACGCGCCGGTCGCCGAAGCCAAGCGTCTTCAAGGCGATAGGCCGGACTGATCCCCAACCTGCTTGCGGCCGCCAGATCGGTCCCATGCATTTGCCGGCGCGGCGACTTATAGTAACGGCCAGCCTCGAATCGCTCCTCCGACCGTCCAATCCATGCCCGTCCGCCAGCTTCCCGAACAGCTCGTCAACCGCATCGCCGCCGGCGAAGTGGTCGAACGCCCCGCGAGCGTGGTCAAGGAACTGGTCGAGAACGCGATCGACGCCGGCGCCAGCCGGATCGACGTTTTCACCGATGGCGGCGGGCGGCGCCGGATCGGCATCACCGACGATGGCGGCGGCATGACCCGCGCCGACCTCGCGCTTGCGGTCGACCGTCACGCCACGTCCAAGCTCGACGACGAAGACCTGTTGTGCATCCGCACGCTCGGCTTCCGCGGCGAGGCGCTGCCCTCGATCGGGGCGGTCGCAAAGCTCGGCATCACGACGCGTCATGCCAGCGAGCCGCATGCCTGGTCGCTGTCGGTCGAAGGCGGCGAGAAGTCGGAGGTCATGCCGGCCGCGCTCGGCCAGGGCACCCGCGTCGAGGTCAACGAACTCTTCTACGCAACGCCGGCGCGGCTGAAATTCCTCAAGACCGACCGCACCGAGGCGGAGGCGATCCGCGAGGTGGTGCGCCGCCTCGGCATGGCACGCCCGGACATCGCCTTCACGCTGGCCGGCGAAGAGCGCGCGCCGGTCACCTGGGCCGCAGCGCTGCCCGGCGCGGCCGGCCGGCTGACCCGGCTCGGCGACATCCTGGGTGCGGATTTTCGTGCCAGTGCGATCGAGGTGCGCGCCGGGCGCGAGGGCGTCGTGGTCGAAGGCTTTGCCGCCGCGCCGTCGCTGACCCGTGCCAATGCGCTCGGGCAATATCTGTTCGTCAACGGCCGCCCGGTGCGCGACAAGCTGATCCTCGGCGCCGTGCGCGCGGCCTATTCCGACTACCTGCCGCGCGACCGCCATCCCGTCGTGGCGCTGTTCGTGACCTGCGACCCGCAAGAGGTCGACGCCAATGTGCATCCGGCCAAGACCGAGGTGCGCTTCCGCAACGCCGGCCTGGTCCGCGCGCTCATCGTGCACGCCCTGAAGGAAGGCCTCGCGCGCGAAGGCAGGCGCACCGCGGCCAATACCGCCGACGGCGCCGCGCTCTCGGCCTTCCGCCCCGCCTTCACGCCGCCGCGCCCGAGCAATTGGGACTGGCGCGGCTCGCCGTCCTATCCGGCTGGTCCGCTGCGCGCGTTCGACGGTGCGGCGGCGCCCGCCTTCGCCGAGCCCGGACAGGCCGCCTTCGACGTCGGCGCGCCGACCGCCGATGTGCGCTTCGAAGCCGCGCCCGCGCCAGACCTGCTCGACCGGCCGCTCGGCGCCGCGCGCACCCAGATCCACGAGACCTACATCGTCTCGCAGACCCGCGACGGCCTCATCGTGGTCGACCAGCACGCGGCGCATGAGCGCATAGTCTATGAGAAGCTGAAGGCCTCGCTGGCGAAGAACGGCGTGCAGCGGCAGATCCTCTTGATCCCCGAGATCGTCGAGCTCGATGAGGCGACCGTCGAGAAGCTGCTCGACCGCGCCGAGGAGCTGGCGTCGTTCGGGCTCGCGATCGAATCCTTCGGCCCCGGCGCGGTCGCGGTGCGCGAAACGCCCTCGCTGCTCGGCAAGGCCAATGCGGCCGGTCTCTTGCGCGACCTTGCCGAGCACATGGCCGAGTGGGACGAGGCGCTGCCGCTGGAGCGCCGGCTGATGCACGTCGCCGCCACGATGGCCTGCCACGGCTCGGTCCGCGCCGGCCGCCGCCTCAAGCCGGAAGAGATGAACGCACTGCTCCGCGAGATGGAAGACACGCCGAACTCCGGCCAGTGCAACCACGGCCGCCCGACCTATGTCGAATTGAAGCTGAGCGATATCGAGAAGCTGTTCGGGCGAAGATAAGACCGCATACTCCGGTGTCATCGCCCGGCTTGACCGGGCGATCCAGTACGCCGCGGCGATCGTGATCAATCGAGAAGCCGCGGCGCACTGGATCACCCGCATGCGCGGGTGATGACAGCACAACAAGCGGCAACATTACGCCTTGCGAAGAAACACGAACTCCGTGTCGTCATACGCGCGCCGCTCGAGCTCCTCGAAGCCCTCGGGTGCCGCGAACGCCGCGGCCTTTGCCTCTTCCACCACGAGCAGCGCGCCCGGCGTCAGCCAGCCGCCGTCGCGCAGCGAGGCGAGCGCCTTGTCGGCGAGCCCCTTGTCATAGGGCGGATCGAGAAACACCAGCGAGAACGGCTCGACCGGATGTGCGGGTCCAAGATCGGTGGCATCGCGGCGATAGACCTTGGTCGTGCCGCCGAGGCCGAGCGACTCGACATTGTTGCGCAGCAGCGCGCGCGCCTCGGCGCCATTGTCGACGAACAGCGTGAACCTGGCGCCGCGCGAGGCGGCCTCGATGCCGAGCGCGCCGGTGCCGGCAAACAGATCGAGCACGCGCGCGTCCTCAATCGGATTGTCGTAGGCGTGGATCAGAATGTTGAACACGGACTCGCGCAGGCGGTCCGCGGTCGGACGAATCTCGCGGCCCGCAGGCGAAGCGAGATTGCGGCCCTTCAGCCTGCCCCCGACGACGCGCATTGACCGTTACTCGTCCCGCGGCTTGAGATCGCGCTTGCCGTGATAGCCGCGCTTGGGACGACGCGGCGGGCCGTAGCCGTTGGCCTCGTCTTCATTGCGGGCACGCGCTTCCTCGCTGCCGGTGCGCTGCACCAGCACGCGGCGGCCCTTGCGATCGTTGATGGTTTCGCGCTTGCTGGGCTTCGGCTTCCTGGCCGGCGCAGCGTCGCCGTCGGCTGCGTCACGCTGCTCCGGCCGCGTGAAGTCGGCGCCCGCGATCTTGGCGATCTTCTCGCCGAGCTGCTCGCGCAGCACCCGCGTCTTGACCTCCTCGACCTTGCCCTCCTCGAGTTCGCCGAGCTGGAACGGGCCGTAGGAGATCCGGATCAGACGGTTCACCTCGAGCCCGAGATGCGCCATCACGTTGCGCACCTCGCGGTTCTTGCCTTCGCGGATCGCGAACACCACCCACACATTGGCGCTCTGGTCGCGCTCCAGCGTCGCGTCGATCGGTCCGTATTTGACGCCGTCGACCTCGACGCCACCCTTGAGCTGGTCGAGCTGGCCCTGCGTCACCTCGCCATGCGCACGCACGCGGTAGCGGCGCAGCCATCCGGTGTCGGGATGCTCCAGCGTCCGCGCCAGGCCGCCGTCATTGGTCAGCAGCAACAGGCCCTCGGTGTTGAAATCGAGCCGGCCGATCGAGATCAACCGCGGCAGCCCCTCGGGCAGATTGTCGAACACGGTCGGCCGCCCCTCGGGATCGGCATGCGTCGTCATCAGCCCGCGCGGCTTGTGATACATGAACAGCCGCGTCCGCTCGCGCGGCGGCAACGGCTTGCCGTCGACCGCCACGACATCGTTGTCGGTGATATCGAGCGCCGGCGAGTTGATCACGCGTCCGTTGACGGTAACGCGCCCTTGCGTGACGATCTCCTCGGCATCGCGGCGCGAGGCAAGACCGGCGCGCGCCAATACCTTGGCGATGCGTTCACCTGTCTTCTTCGGCTTCGGCTCGGGACGCTCGCGCCGGTCGTCATAGGCGCGCTCGCGATAGGCACCGCGGCCGCCGAAGGCCGGGCGCTTCGCAAAGATCCTGCTGTCGTCCTCATTGTCGCGGCGCGGCCGGTCGGAGAAGTGGCCCTCGCTGCGCGGGTGCTCCTGCCAGTCGGTGCGGCCTTCGGGCCGCTCACGCCGGCGATTGTCGCGGCCACCATCTTCATCATGACGATCCCAGCGCGGCCGGCCGAACTTCGGACGATCACCCTGCTCGCGGTCGTCGCGTGACTTCGAGAACCGCGGACGTTCGCCGCCACCGCGATCGTCGCGCGACCGCGAAAAGCGCGGGCGCTCGTCGCCGCCGCGGTCATCGCGCGGTTTGCGATCCCGCTTTTGCCAGGGCTTCTCGTCGCCGCGGTCGCGGCCTTCGAAGTCGCGGTCGCGCTTGAAGCGCGGCCGATCGCCGAAATCGCGGCGCGGTGCGTCGCCGTCCTCGCGGCGGCGGAACGGGCGGCCCTCGCCCTTGTCGCGGAATGAACCCTTGTCGCGGTCGCCGCGCGAAAACTTCCTGTCGTCGAATTTGCGCTCGGCGCGCTCGCCGCGCGGCGCAAAGCTCCGCTTCTCGCCGTCGCGGTCGCCACGCGGCGCGTAGGGGCGCTTCTCGCGATCGCCATAGGACCGCTTTTCGCCGAACTTGCGGTCGGACGACCGGCCCTCCGAGCGCGCGCCACCGCGCTGCGGACGATCGCCCGCATCAAAGTCGCGGCGCTCGCCGCGCGGCTTGAACGGGCGCTTTCCGCCCCCCTCGCCGCCTCGGTCGTCGCGCTTGAAGCGCGGCCGGTCGCCGTAATCGCGGCGCGGCGCATCGCCGTCCTCACGGCGGCGGAACGAGCGGCCCTCGCCCTTGTCGCCGAACGAGCGCTTGTCGCGATCACCACCTTTGCCGCCGAAGCTGCGCTTGCCGAACGGCTTGTCCGATCCGCGGGAACCACTGGGCCGCCCCTTCCCGGGCGCCCCCCGGTCCCGCCGGCCGCGCGGGGAATCGTTGTTTTTGTCGCTGTCGCGGGGCATGAATGTTCTCGCCTGGAGGTTCAATTGGGGCGCAGGGCAACCGGCGATACGCGCGCCATCTGGGCGCGACTGGCGCAAAACCGGCATCCACTTCTGCTGAAGGCGACGCTACTAGCAGGTTTCTTCCGATGATACGAGGCATGTCTGCCCCTTCTTTCATGGATTTGGCGCTAAAAACCGCCGAAAGTGCCGGAAAAGCTGGCGAGGTTCCGATCGGATGCGTGATCGTGCGGGGCTACGAGGTGATCGCCACCGCCGGCAACCGCACCCTGACCGACCACGATCCGACGGCCCATGCGGAAATCCTTGCGATCCGGCAGGCCGCCGAGGCCATCGGCACCGAGCGGCTGGTCGATTGCGACCTCTACGTGACGCTGGAGCCCTGCACGATGTGCGCCGGCGCAATCTCCTTTGCCCGCATCCGCCGGCTCTATTACGGCGCCGCCGACCCCAAGGGCGGTGCGGTCGAGTCAGGCGTCCGGTTCTTCGCGCAGCCGACCTGCCACCATGTGCCGGAGGTCTATGGCGCGGTCGGCGAGACCGAGTCCGCGCGCCTGCTGCGCGAGTTCTTCAGGGAGCGACGGTAAGTGCACGAAAGACAGACCCGTCATCCCGAGGTGCGAGCGCAGCGAGCCAAGAGGCGAGCACCCCGGGAGGACGGGACTGAAGGCGGGACAACATGTCCGTCGTCGTCCCTGCTTTCGTGTTTGGTCCCTGCTGATTGGTTGGATGGAATCGGTGTAGAACGAGGCGTGGCTTTTATCATGGAGCGCTTCGCGTCATGGAACTGAGCCTGCATGCGAACGCCACGACGACACCGAATGTTTGGTGCCGCTCCTCCGCCATACATTCAGATTCTCTGAGGTGCGCGCATCGCGCGCGTCTCAGGATGACGGTGCCGCGGTTGCATTACCCCGCCAGGAAAAACTCCCGCAGCAGCTTCGCCGTCGCCTCCGGATTCTCCTCGGGCAGGAAGTGCCCCGACGCCACCGGCGCACCGCTGACATTGGTGGCCCAGGTCTTCCAGGTGTCGAGCGGTGTCGTTGCCGCGCTGGCAACGCCGGCATCGCCCCACAGCGCCAGCATCGGGATCGTGATCTTCTTGCCGGCATCGACATCGGCCTTGTCGATCTCGTAATCAGCATAGGCGCCGGCGCGATAGTCCTCGCACATCGCATGGATGCGCGCGGGATCGCGGAATGGCGCGAGGTAGTGCTCGAGCGCGCGCGGATCGATCGCCTCCAGCGTCTTGCTCCTGGTCTGGCTCGCCATCTTCTCCTTGAGGAAGAATTCGCCATTGTTGGAGATCAGCGTCTCCGGCAGCGGATAGGACTGCGCCAGGAACGCCCAGTGGTAGATCTTCAGCGCCGAGAGGCGATTGAGCTTCTGCCAGTAATCATAGGTCGGCGCGATATCGAGCACCGCAAGCTTCGACAGCCGGCCGGGATGATCGAGCGCGAGCCGGTACGACACCCGGCCGCCGCGGTCGTGGCCGGCGAGCGCGAAATGCACGTGCCCGAGTTGCTCCATCACCTCGACCATGGTCTTCGCCCAGGCCCGCTTGGTGTAGGGCGTATGGTCCTTGTCGCTGTCGGGCATGTCGGACCAGCCGTAGCCCGGCAGGTCGGCGATGATCAGCGTGAACCTGTCGTCGAGTTTCGGCGCCACCGTGTGCCACATCACATGCGTCGAGGAGAAGCCGTGCAGCAGCAGCAATGGCGGGCCCTTGCCGCCGACGCGGGCGAAGATGCGGCCCTGCGAGGTGTTGATCCATTCGGACGCATAGCCGGGAAAAAGATCAGCGAGATCAGGCATCGGTAGCTCCTTCCCTGGGGCGGCCGCGCTGCTTCAAACTTTGTTCGGCGTTGCCGCTGACTTTGACGAGGTTTATGCCATCCTCAAGTCCTGCCAACAACAACATGAAACGAGGAAGTGCCATGTCGATCGACTTCGAAATTCCCGCCGAAGCCAAGGCGATCCGCGAGAAGGTTCGCAAATTCGTCCACGACGAATGCATTCCGGCGGAAAAGGAACTCGACACCAAGCCGCTTGCCGAGGTGCTGGGACCGCTGCGGAAGAAGGCCCGCGCGCAGGGCCTGTGGTGCCCGTTCGTGCCGAAGGAATATGGCGGTATGGGCCTCGGCCCGCTCGCCAACGCCCTGGTGCAGATGGAGCTCGGCGAAAGCATGCTCGGCGCGCTCTCGATGAACACGCAGGGACCGGACGACGCCTCGATGATGACGATCCTGGCGCACGGCACCGAGTACCAGAAGGAAAAATTCCTCAAGCCCCTGTTGAACGGCGAAAAGCGCATCTGCTTCTCGATGACGGAAAAGGCCGCCGGCGCCGATGCCACCGGCATGCAGACCACGGCGGTGAAGGACGGCAACGAGAACTACATCCTCAACGGCGAGAAATGGTTCTCCTCGTCGGCGAGCGTCGCCGACCTCGCGCTGGTCATGGCGAAGACCGATCCCAACGCGCCGCGCCACAAGCAATATTCGACCTTCATCGTCGAGCTGCCCAACCCCGGCTACCGCATCAAGCGCAACGTCGCCAACATGGCAATCGAGGGTCCGCATGACGACGTGATCCACGGCGGCCACTCCGAGATCGAGATCAAGGATCTGAAGGTGCCCGCCGACAATCTGCTCGGCGGCGAAGGCAACGGCTTCAACATGGGCCAGCACCGCCTCGCCTACGGCCGGCTGCGCCACGGCATGCACAACGTCGCCAAGGCGCAGCGCGCGCTCGACATGGCGGCCGCCCATGTCACCAAACGCTCGACCTTCGGCCAGTTGCTGGCCGACCGCCAGGCGGTGCAGTTCATGCTCGCCGACTGCGCGAGCGAGCTCTATATCGGCCGGCTGATGCTGCTGCACATCGCCTACAAGGCCGAGAAGGGCCTCGACATCCGCCAGGAGAACTCGATCGCCAAGATCTTCCACGCCCACATGGTGCACAAGGTGATCGACACCGCGATCCAGCTGCACGGCGCGCTCGGCTTCAGCCAGGATACCCCGCTGGCGAAATGGTACACCCAGGTGCGCTCGCAGCGGCTGGTCGACGGCCCCGACGAGGTGCACAAGTGGAAGATCGGCAAGAACGTCATCAAGGCGTTCCGCGAGCACGGCACCACGGCGTCAGCGGCGGGCGGGGATCTGCTTTAGCCCACTTCGTCATTCCGGGGCGGCGCAACGCGCCGAACCCGGAATCTCGAGATGAGGTGAGAAGGTGTCCACAACATCGAGATTCCGGATCGACGCGCGATGCGCGTCGTCCGGAATGACGGCGTGGGGCCGAACCTAGCCGCTCGCCGCAAACAGCTCCCATGTCCCGGGCAGTCCCTTCAACTCGAACGCGCCGCGCTCGGCGAATTTCAACCCGGCGCCCGCGACCAGATCGGTCACCACACGTGACACCAGCACCTCGTTCGAGCCGCACTGCGACATCACGCGCGCCGCGGCGTGGACCGCTATGCCGCCGATATCCGCCCCCCTCACCTCGATCTCGCCGGTGTGCAGGCCCGCTCGCACCGGCAGGCCGATCTGCCGCGCGGCCGAGCCGAACGCCAGCGCACAGCGTACGGCGCGGCCCGGACCGTCGAAGGTCGCCAGAATGCCGTCGCCGGTGCTCTTCACCAGATGGCCGCGATGGCGGCCGACCACCTGCTGCGCGAGTTGATCGTGATCGTCGAGCAGACGTCGCCAACGATGATCACCCATCGCGGCGGCGCTGCGGGTCGAATCGACGATATCGGTGAACAGCACGGTCGCAAGCACACGGTCGAGCTCGGCATCACCACCATCGCGATGGCCGGTGACGAATTCCTCAATATCGCCGAGCATCGCCTCGGTCTCGCCGACCCAATAGTAGTGATCGCAGCCGGGATATTCGACGTATTTCGCGGCGGGGATCGAGCGCGCGACGGCACGGCCGAGTGCCACGGGAACGCGGGCATCGCCGGTCCGATGCAGGACAAGCGTCGGAGTCTGGAGCATCGGCAGGATCGTCGTGACGTCGATCGCGCGATTGAGGATGAGCAGCGTCCGCAACGCTCCCGGACTGCTCGACAGCCGCTCGAATTTCGCGATCTGCGCGATCACTTCTGCATTCGTTGCCTGGCTCGGCGCGACAGTTTTGACCGTGTCGCCAGAACCCCAGCTCTGCACGATCTCGTCGCAGCGCAGCTGCCACACATCGTCCGCCAGGCGATCCTTCGAGCGGGCAAAGCTGCCGAGCAGAACGAGATGCGAAACGCGGTCCGGATAGGTCGCTGCAAACAGCACACTCATCGGGCATCCCTCGGAGAAGCCGAACAACACCGCCTTCGCGGAGCCGATAGCATCCATGATGGCCCGGACGTCGTCCATGCGCTGCTCGAGGGAGGGCGCGCCGGTCATCCGATCCGACAATCCCTGTCCGCGTTTGTCGAAGGTCACGACCCGGGCGAAGCGCGACAGGCGGCGCAGCACGGCGGTGTAGCCGGGCATCTCGTGCATGAACTCGATGTGCGAGAACAGGCCGGGGACAAGGATGATGTCGACAGGACCATCGCCCATCACCTGATAGGCGATGCTCGCGTCGGCGCTTTGCGCGTAGTGCGTCTCGGGCGGTCTGAAATCGGTCATTCGAAGGCCCCGGGGCGCGCCATTGTCGCCGCTGAGGCCGGATCGATCAACCCTTCTCCGCCTCGACCGCCTGCCAGGCGATGTCGCGGCGGCAGAAGCCGTCCGGCCATTTGATGCGATCGATCGCCTGATAGGCGCGGTCGCGCGCCTCGGTGACCGTCTTGCCCATCGCGCAGACGTTCAGCACCCGGCCGCCATTGGCAATGATTGCGCCATCCTTCGCCACCGTGCCGGCGTGGAAGATCTCGACACCCTCGACCTTGGCGGCGGCGTCGAGGCCATCGATCCGCGTGCCCTTGATGTAGTCGCCGGGATAGCCCTTCGCCGCCATCACCACCGTCAGCGCCGGGTCCGGATACCAGCGCAGATCGAAGTTCTTCAATTGCCCGTCGATCGAGGCGAGCAGCGCCGGCACGATGTCCGACATCATCCGCGGCATCAGCACCTGGCATTCGGGATCGCCGAAGCGGACATTGTATTCGAACAGCTTGGGGCCCTGCGCGGTCAGCATCACGCCGGCGTAGAGCACGCCCTTGAACGGCGTGCCGCGGCTCTTCATCCCCGCCACCGTCGGCAGGATGATCCGCGCCATGATCTGGTCGTGCACTTCAGGCGTCACGAACGGCGTCGGCGAATAGGCGCCCATGCCGCCGGTGTTCGGCCCCTTGTCGTGATCGAACACCCGCTTGTGGTCCTGCGCCGAGGCCAGCGGGATTGCGGTCTCGCCGTCGCACAGCGCGAAGAAGCTGATCTCGCGGCCCGACAAGAACTCCTCGATCACGACCTCGGCGCCGGCCGAGCCGAACGCGCCCTCGAACATCATCGCAATCGCGGCCTCGGCCTCGGGCAGCGTCTGCGCCACCACGACGCCCTTGCCGGCCGCAAGCCCGTCGGCCTTGACCACGATCGGCGCGCCCTGGGCACGGACATAGGCCACCGCGTCCTTCGCATTGTCGAAGCGGCGATAGGCACCGGTCGGAATGTCGAACTCGCTGCACAGGTCCTTGGTGAAGCCCTTGGAGCCCTCGAGCTGGGCGGCCTGCCGGCTCGGTCCGAACGCCTTAATGCCTTCAGCGGCGAGGTCGTCGACGATCCCGGCGGCGAGCGGCGTCTCCGGCCCGACCACCACCAGATCGACCGCATTGCCCCGGCAGAACTCGATCACCGCGGCATGGTCGGTGACATCGAGCGCAACGCATTCGGCTTCGCGCGCGATCCCGGCATTGCCCGGCGCGCACCAGAGTTTCGTGACCAGCGGGGATGCGGCGATCTTCCACGCCAGCGCATGTTCGCGGCCACCGGAACCGAGCAGGAGGATGTTCATCTGTGTCGCCGATCAGAGGGGTTGTAACGCCATTTCGTCCGGTTTAGCACGCTCCCGAACCGCGGCAACACGCGGTTCGATCAGATGTGGATATGTGATTCGACGCCTGAAACGCGGCGTCCGGACCTTGCACACGGGGTCGAAAACCCCGATTCTATAGATCAGATGACCGCTGCTCCGAATCTCGTCAACGCGCCTGAATTCACCGTCTCGGAACTCTCTTCCGCCCTGAAGCGGACAGTGGAGGACCGCTTCGGCCATGTCCGTGTCCGCGGCGAGATTTCGGGCTTTCGCGGCCCGCATTCCTCCGGCCACTGCTATTTCGCGCTGAAGGACGAGAGCGCCAAGATCGAGGCCGTGATCTGGAAGTTCGCCCATGCCCGGATGCGCTTCAAGCCGCAGGAGGGCCTCGAGGTCATCGCCACCGGCAAGCTGACCACCTATCCGAACTCCTCGAAGTACCAGATCGTCATCGATTCGCTGGAGCCCGCCGGCGTCGGCGCGCTGATGGCGCTGATGGAGGAGCGCAAGAAGAAGCTCGCGGCCGAGGGCCTGTTCGACGAGGCCCGCAAGCAGCTTTTGCCCTGGCTGCCCGAGGTGATCGGCGTCGTCACCTCGCCGACCGGCGCCGTGATCCGCGACATCCTGCACCGGCTGGAGGACCGCTTCCCCCGCCGCGTGCTGGTCTGGCCGGTCAAGGTGCAGGGCGACGGCTCGGCGGAACAGGTGGCGGCCGCGATCCGCGGCTTCAACGCGCTGCCGGAGGGCGGCAGGATTCCACGGCCTGATCTGTTGATCGTCGCGCGCGGCGGCGGCTCGCTGGAGGACCTGTGGTCGTTCAACGAGGAGATCGTGGTCCGCGCCGCGGCCGAGAGCCATATCCCGCTGATCTCCGCGGTCGGCCATGAGACCGACATCACGCTGATCGACTTCGTCGCCGACAAGCGCGCGCCGACGCCGACCGCCGCCGCCGAAATGGCGGTGCCGGTGCGCAGCGAGCTGTTCATCGAGGTCGCGGCGCTCGCCCGCCGCACCATGGTGTGCTGGCAGCGTGCCCAGGAGGCGCGCCGCAACGAGCTGCGCGCCGCGGCGCGGGCGCTGCCGGCGGCGCACGAACTGCTGGCGATCCCGCGGCAACGGCTCGATCATCTCGCAGCAGGTTTGCCGCGCGGGCTGAAGGCCAATACGCACGCGCATTTCCGCCGCTTTGCCGCCAGCAGTTCGCGCCTCACCATCGGCGTGCTGCGCGGCCAGATCGCGCATGCGCGGCAGCGGCTCACCGCATCCGGCGAGCGCATCACGCTATCGGCGCGCGCGCTGCTGCATCGCCGCCGCGAGCGCTTCAGCGGACTCGAGATCCGGCTCAAGGCCTCGAAGCTCGCCAACGCCAAGGCCCAGCGCAACGCCATCGCCCGCGACCTCGAGCGCACCCACCGCCTGGCCGAGCGCGCCCGCCGCGCATTGGTGACGACGATGCAGCGGCTCGAGGCGCGCGTCGCCCATAGCGGCCAGCTGTTGTCGGCGCTGTCCTATCGCGGCGTGCTGGCGCGCGGCTTCGCGCTGGTGCGCGACGCGCACGGCCACGCCCTGCACTCCGCCGCGGCGGTCGGCCCGAACGCCGGCCTGTCGATCGAATTCGCCGATGGCCGCGTCGCCGCCACCGCGAACGCCGATCAGCCCCCGGCAACGGTGGCGCCCGAGAGCCAGCCGAAGCCTCAGCCGCGCGAGGCGAAACCGGCAGCGCCGAAGCGCGTCACCAAGCCGGTCGATCAGGGCAGCTTGTTCTAGCCCGGCAACAGCTGTCTTAGCGCGACAGCCACTCGGCGACTTGCTTTTGCGCATCCTTGCGCGCGCCGGTATCGGTGCCGACGTGACCGCGCTCGGCGATCTCGGCATCGGAGGCCGCGACCGCGTGCAGCGGCAGGTTGGGCCGGTCGAAGTCGTGATAGGCCTCGGGATAGACCACGATCCGCGCCAGCGCGCTGCGGCCGCGGGCGCCGTCGACCATCTGGTGGCAGGCCGATGACGATGTCACGTCGTCGCGCGCGCCGATCAGGACCAGCGTCGGCACCCGCGCGCTCCAGCCGAGGCCGAACGAGGCGCGGCAATCCGGATAGAATGCGACCGCCGAGCGAAAGTCCGGCTCGACGTTGCGTGACCACATCTGCGGCCGCACCGCCCACAGCAAAGCGGCGGCGCCGTTGCCCCAGCCGATCAGGCTGATGCGGCCCTTCGCCACCCATTTCTGCTGCACCAGCCACTGCCGCGCCGCGTTGATGTCGGCGACCCGCGCACGGCGGGTCTGGACCTGATGCTCTTTGATGCGGCACTGCGGACCGAGCGCGCGCGAGCCGTAGCTGTCCGGCAACAGCACCGCATGGCCGGTCGTCAGCAATTGCTCGGCCCAGTCGCGATAGCGCGGCAGCACCGGCTCGGAACGGCCGGCGAGACCGCCGCAGCCATGCAGCGCGATGACGACCGGGAACGGGCCGTCGCCATCGGGCCGGTAGAGCTGCGCGTGCAGCGTGACGTTGCCTTCGGGGATCTCGACCTGATGCGGGTCCGGGAGCGGCGCCGCGGCCGCGGCCGGCACGGCAAGCATGGCGAGGCACATGAAAACTGACGTGAGGCGCATCCGATCCGGTCGGCTCGTTATGGCGCTGCAAACACAGCGGACCACACCTACAAGGCTACCATGCGCCTCCGCCGCCAAATCATCACAAGTCGGTGGTTTAACGGGCGGACATGACACCCTATCTGTGATAGACGGTTTCATCGACATCCAGATGGCCTCATTGGAGGCAAGGCGGAGAGCTCAATCGTGCTGAACAAGTTCGGTCCCTCGGGCCATGGCGAAGCGCAGGTGCAATATCTCGACGGCGATTTCCGCGTGATCTCGCCCGGCACCTTTGTGCGTTGTGCCATCACCGACGTCCGGATTCCGCTCGACGAGCTGAAGTACTGGAGCGTCGATCTGCAAGAAGCCTACGCCACCCCGACCGCCGTGCTGCAGCGCCACCATCCTGGCGTCCTCAAGCCGCAGGCCTAGGCTCAAGGCCGGGTTCATTTGGAGCGTCTCCTGTCCCGCGCCGTGAACAGCTGATCGGCCACCAGGCGCCGCAGCGCGTCGCCATCATCGAATTGCAGCATCACCGCGAACGGCACGATCGCCTGTGCCCAGGCCGGCATCCCGTCCGGACCACGCAACCGAGCGAGATCCTTTTCCGTCGTCACCAGCGTCAGTCCCTCGCGACGCGCGTCGGCAACGAGCGCTTCGATCTCCTCCTTCGTGAAGGCGTGATGATCGGCGAAAGCCTTGCTGCGCACGACGTCGACGCCGCTTAAGAGCAATGTGTTGAAGAAGCGCGCGGGATCGCCGATGCCGGCAAAGGCGAGCGCACGTGTTCCGTTCAGCGCCGCCAGCGAAGCCTGGTCCGGCTTCAGATGCGCCGACAGCACCGGCTTGCCGCGGGACGCGAGATCGGCCGCAATCCTTTGCGCCGCGCTCCCCTCGCCGACCACGATCAGCGCGTCGGTCCGTTCCAGCTGCGGCACCAGCGGCGCGCGCAGCGGTCCCGCAGGAATCACACGGCCGTTGCCGACGCCGCGCGTGCCGTCGATCACGATCAGGCAGACATCCTTGAGCACGCTCGGATTCTGGAAGCCGTCATCCATCAGGATCACGCTGGCATCCTGCGCGCGCGCCAGCGCCAGGCCCGCGGCACGGTCGCGCGACACCACGACCGGCAAGCTCGTCGCCATCATCAGCGGCTCGTCGCCGACATCGGCCGCCGTGTGGCTGTGGCGATCGACCTTGACCGGGCCGCCGAGCCTGCCGCCATAGCCGCGGCTGAGCACCACCGGCCGCTCGTCGAGCTCACGCAGCAATCTTGCCAGCGCCAGCACCGTCGGCGTCTTGCCGGCGCCGCCGACATGGTAATTGCCGACGCAGACCACGGGAATGCCGGCATCGACGCCGGATTGCCGCATCCGCCGTGCGGCGACCGCGCCGTAAGGCGCGGCGAGCGGTTGGAGCAGTTGCGATAGGCAAGACGACGGCCGGTGCCAGAAGGCCGGCTCACGCATTGGCGGCTCCCATCTCGAGCCGCAACTGCAACAGATAGGGCTCGAGAGCGGTCACCGTGCGCTCCAGCGCGCCACCGAGCTGTTCGACGACGCGCTCGGAGGCCGCCAGCGAATTGTCGCGGGCTGTGGAATCCGCAAGGAACTGGCCGAGCTGCTTGACCAGCGCTTCCCGATCATCGGCGCGGCGCGCGCCGCCGGCGCGATCGAGCGCCTCATAGACATCGGTGAAGTTGAACACGTGCGGGCCGTGCACGATCGCCGCGCCAAGCTTGATCGCCTCGATCGGATTCTGGCCGCCATGCGCAACCAGCGAGCCGCCCATGAACACGATCGGCGCGAGGCGATAGAACAGGCCGAGCTCGCCCATCGTATCGGCGACGTAGATATCTGTTGTCGCGACCGGCAGATCCTCATGCGAGCGCAGGCCGGGGCGCAGGCCGGCCTCCGTCACCAGCCGCGCCACCGCCTCGCCGCGCGCGGCATGCCGCGGCACGATGACTGTGAGCAGGCCGGGGAAGAATCCCGCGAGCGACTTGTGCGCCTCGATCAGGATCTCTTCCTCGCCGGGATGGGTCGACGCCGCAACCACGATGGCACGGCCGCGGGTCACCGACATCAACCGCTCCAGCTTGGCCGGATCGGCCGGCGGCGCCGCGACGTCGAGCTTGAGGTTGCCGGTGACGACGACGTTGTGGCTGCCGAGCGCGGCAAAGCGTTCGGCGTCGGTGTTCGACTGCGCGAGGCAGATGTCGAACCGGCCGAGCAACGCGCCGATGGTGTTGGAGACCCGGCGCCAGCGCGGGAAAGAGCGCTGCGACATTCGCCCATTGATCAGCACCATCGGCAGCCGCCGCGCGGCGCTCGACAGGATCAGATTCGGCCACAAATCGGATTCGATGAACAGCGCCAGCGACGGATGCCAGTGATCGAGGAAGCGCGTCACATAACGCGGCGAGTCGTACGGCACGTATTGATGGATGACGTCGGGCGGGAAGCGCTTGGCGACGATCGCGGCCGAGGTCACCGTGCCCGAGGTGAGCAGGATGCGCAAATTGAGCGCGCGCAGCCGCTCGATCAGGCCGGCCGCTGCCAGCACCTCGCCGACGCTGGCGCCGTGAATCCATACCAGCGGGCCCTGCGGCCTGGTATCGGCGCTCACGCCGCGCCGCTCGCCGACACGTTCGGGATCTTCCTTGCCGAGCTTGAGCCGCCGCTTGATCAGGGCAGGCGCGAGCGGCACCATCGCGGACGACAGCTTGCGGTACACACGCAACGTCATCGGTAGCGAGCTAGCCAAGCGCTGCCTCCGGCCGCCCGACCGCTGCATAGGCACGTCGGGTCGCTTCGTTGAGAAGTTCCTCCACGTGCTGCCGAAGCTTTTCCATCGTCGCGGCGTCGGCGTCGGGCGGCACATAGACCGGCTCAATACCTACCACTGCGCCGCGCCCGAATGGCAAATTGATGGTGGTCGAATCCCAGTTTTTCAACCGGATGAATCGGCTGGTGACCATCGCAAAGGGGATGATCGGCCGGCCGGTCTCCCGCGCCAGCATGATGGCCCCGAGGCCCGCCACCCGCGCCCGCTTCGGCACGTCGGCGGTGGTGGCCATGTTGCAGCCGTCTTCCAGCGCCCGAACCATCTCCAGGAAGGCGCCGACGCCGCCCTTGCGATGGAACGCGCCGGAATGATCGCCGGAACCTCTGATGGTGCCGATGCCGAGCCGCTCCACCGCGAGGGCGTTGAACTCGCCGTCGCGGTGGCGGGAGATCAGGACCTTGGCGCGGTAGCTCTCCTTGGTCTTGATGAACGGCGTCATGAAGTGCTGGCCGTGCCAGAACACGAAGATCGCCGGCATCAGGGGCTCGACGATCCCGTACACGTCATGCGGCTGGTAGCTGAAGCGGTTGGTGTACCACACCAGCCGCAGATACTCGGCCGCAAGCACACCCAGCGCGCGCTGCACGAAGCCGCTGCGCAGCAGATCGCGAAAAAGTCGTTTCAATGGGAATGCTTTGTGTCCTGCTCAGGATCGAGCAACCGGTGGAGGTGAACGACGAAGTAGCGCATCTGGGCGTTGTCCACGGTCTGCTGCGCCTTCGCCTTCCAGGCCGCATAGGCGGTCGCATAGTTCGGGTAGACGCCGACGATCTCGACTTCGTCCAGATTCTTGAAGGTGTTGTGCTCGAGATCGGTCAACTCGCCGCCGATCACGAGGTGAAGCAGCTGGGGCTGGGCATTGTCTGACATGATGGTGCTTTTCCTAACGAGATGCCCGGCAAACAAATGAAGTCGTGGTCGTCACAGGTCTGGTCGTCACAAGGCTAGTCGTCACAAGGCTGTCGCAACAGGTCTGGTCGTCACAATCGGAAAGCGGCGTGGATCGGCGAGGCCTCACGGCAAAGGACGGCTGCGAAAATGCTCGACAATGCGTGCATGACGTTCGCGTCCTGCTGCCACCAGCACCCCATGCGTCACCTCCCGGCGATTGTACTCAATCGCGTCCCCCGAGAGCGCGGTCATCTTACCACCCGCTTCCTGCACGATCAAATTCGCGGCGGCAAGATCCCAGTCGCGGCTTTGCCCGCCCGCAAAGGCCGCGTCAAGTCGACCTTGTGCTACACGGCACAACCGCAGCGCCAGCGATCCGATGCGCGGATAGAGCGTGATCTCGTCCGGCGTCGGGCTGAGCCGCTGCACCAGCGGCTTCGGTCCCGCCATCCGCGGAAAGTTGAAATCGGTGCCTGCGGTTGCATGCACCGCGCCGTCGTTCAGGGTGGCGCCCTGTCCACGGGCGGCGAAGAAGAATTCCTCGCTGACCGGCGCATACACCGCCGCGAGCACCGGAGATGCATTTTCAACCAGCGCCACACTGACGCACCAGTCCTCGCGGCCGGCGAGATAGGCGCGGGTGCCGTCGATCGGATCGACGATCCAGGTGAAGCGCCTGCCGAGGCGGGTGTCGTTGTCGGCGCTCTCTTCCGACAGCCAGCCATAGCCGGGCGTTGCCGAACGCAGCTGCTGCTCCAACAGGTCGTTGACCGCGATGTCGGCCTCGGAGACCGGCGAGGACGCGCCCTTGATCCAGTTCTTCAATTCGGTGCGGAACAGTGACGATGCGAGCCGGCCCGCTTCCTGCACCGATCTGGTCAGCAAGGCGGCATCGCGCGCCTTGGTCCAGTCGTCCGTATCAGCGTCCGCCAAGCGTCAGGCCCTCGATGCGCAGCGTCGGCGAATTGACGCCGTAGCGGAATTCCAGATCGTTGGCGGCGACCAGCGACTTGAACATCGGCAGCAGATGGCCGGCGATGGTCACTTCGCTGACCGGATAGGTGATCTCGCCGTTCTCGATCCAGAAGCCGGACGCGCCGCGGCTGTAATCGCCGGTCACGCCGTTGACGCCGGAGCCGATCAGGTCGGTGACATAGAAGCCCTGCTTGATGTCGGAGATCAGCTCCTTCGGCGTCACCGCACCCGGCTCGAGATGCAGATTATACGTTCCGGGAGACGGCGAGGACGACACGCCGCGATGCGCATGACCGGTCGTAACAAGCCCGAGCTCTCGCGCGGTCGCCGAATCCAGCACCCAGGTGGTGAGCACGCCCGCATCGATCAGCGCGGTCTTCTTCACCCTGACGCCCTCGGCGTCGAAGGTCTGCGAGCGCAGGCCGCGCACCCGCAACGGATCGTCGATGATGCGGATATCTTTCGAGAACAGTTGCTCGCCGAGCTTGTCCTTCAGGAAGCTGGTCTTGCGCGCGATCGAGGCGCCGTTGATGGCGCCGACGAGATGGCCGACGATCGAGCCGGCGACCCGCGGATCGAACACCACCGGCACCTTGCAGGTCTCGACCTTGCGCGGATTGCCCCGCGCCACCGCGCGCTCGCCGGCCTTGCGGCCAACGGAAGCAGGTGAATCGAGATCGGAGGCATGCGGCGCGCTGGTGAAATCGTAGTCGCGCTCCATGCCGGTGCCCTCACCGGAAATCGCCGTCGTCGAGATGCCGTGGCTGGAGCGCAGATAAGAACCGTGGAAGCCGGTCGACGTCACCAGCACCATGCCGCCGATCCCGGTCGAGACCGACGCGCCGCCGGACTTGGTGACACCCTTGACCGCGAGCGCCGCAGCCTCTGCTTCGATCGCGCGCTGCTCGAGTTCGGCCGTGCTCGGAACCTTGCGATCGAGCAGATCGAGGTCGGGGAAATCGTGGGCGTGGAGCGCCGGATCGGCGAGACCGACATATTTGTCGTCCGGCGCCACGCGCGCCATCGCGACGGCACGCTCGGCAAGCTTGGCGACCCCGTCGCCGCTGACGTCATTGGTCGACACCACCGCCTGGCGGTGGCCGACGAACACCCGCAGGCCGACGTCATCGCCTTCGGAGCGCTCGGTTTCCTCGACGCGGCCGTCGCGCACCTCGACGCCCTGCGAGACGCCGCGCACCGCGATGGCATCGGCCGCATCGGCGCCCGCGCGCTTTGCGGCATCGACCAGGCGCTGTGCAAGGTCGCTCAGGCCCGATTGGTCGAACAGATCGGAGCTATCGCCGTGTCGCGATGCAGATGGTGAAGAGTTCACGAACGAATTCCTGCGGATTGAGGGGGGCCCGGAACGAGGTCGACAGACCCACCAGATGTGCCGGTTTCACAGGGATTTCAAGCACTTTGCGCCGGCAGGCAACAAAGATTTGAGTGATCGGGGCAAGGCTTCGTCAATCATGCGGGCCAACCTCTTGTCAATCATGGCACGAGGTGAGGAGGGGTTAACCAGGCTTTTTAAGGGGGAACGGACATCGCTCGGCTAGGCTCTCACCCAACGACCGGGAACAAAATCCCGGCGGGGAGACAGAGCTTTGAGGCGTCAAACACCAACAAGCGGAATCAATTCCGCCGGGTCGAGCTGCGCGTTGCGGCTCGACCCTCTTTCCCTTCCGCTCAGCTTCCACGCGCAGGACGCGCGCGCGGATGGCGGCATGCGGCAGGTCGAGCTTCATCGCGAACACGTCGTGCTGCGCCGTGCCGTTCTCGGCATGCGGATGGCGGTCAATGTTCGCGTCAGCGACTTTCTCGGCGTCGCGGTGCGCGGCATCGACGACGCGCAGATGCTGGTGCTTGTTCACCGCGATCCCGCGCTCAGCATTCCGCTCGGCTCCAGTTCGGATGCCGAGGAGATCAGCTCCGCCTGGCAGATGTGGAGCGACATCTTCCGTCTCCCGCAACTGACCGAGCCTGCGCCGCGGACGCCCTCCCCGCGCCGCCGTCGCCGCAACGCGATCCGCGCGCGGAGACCGAAATTCCTGGTCCGCCGCCGCGCCGGCGTCAGCCTCAACGGCACCAGCGTACATCGCGGCGAACGCGAGATCATCGCGCGGGATTGATCTGACCGTCTCGCTCCATTTGCCTCACAATCGGTGTCGTCCCGGCGAAGGCCGGGACCCATACGCCGCAGCAGATGTTGTTGACGGGACTCGTCGTTCCAGCGTCGCAAACAAGAAGCATTGGTGGTTATGGGTCCCGGCCTTCGCCGGGACGACGGCGAGTTTGTGGCGCGGCCGCCGAATCATGGGTTTGTACGCTTCGCTCCACCATCCTGCGAAGTCGTCACGCCGCGCGCAGCACCGCGTCGACGACGAGGCTCGCGAACAGGATCAAGCCGGCGTCGCGGTTGGACTTGAAGATGCGCAGGCAGAGCGCGCCATCGCTGATGTCGAGCCGCCGGACCTGCCAGGCGAGATGCAACCCAAACGCCGCCAGCCCGATCCAGGCCGGCCAGCGCGCCCCCGCGAGTGCGAACGCCACGCCGATCAAGAGCACGGCGAGACCATAGAAGATCACGAGCGCACGATGGGTGCGTGCACCGAACAGGCGCGCGGTGGATTTGACGCCGATGAGCGCATCATCCTCGGCGTCCTGATGGGCGTAGATGGTGTCGTAGGCGATCACCCAGGCGATCGATCCGGCGTAAAGCGCAATCGCGGCCAGATCGATGCGCTCGAGCGTCACCGCAAATCCCATCAGCGCGCCATAGGAGAAGGCAAGGCCGAGCACGACCTGCGGCCACCAGGTGATCCGCTTCATGAACGGGTAGATCGCGACGATCAGAAGCGAGGCGATGCCGGTCATCACCGCGAAGCGGTTGAACTGCAGCAGCACGAGAAGCCCGATCAGCGCCTGCAGGACCATGAAGACCACCGCCTGCGTCACCGTGACCTGGCCGGCCGGGATCGGCCGCGACCGCGTGCGTTCGACCTTGGCGTCGAGATCGCGATCGGTGATGTCGTTCCAGGTGCAGCCGGCACCGCGCATCACAAAGGCGCCGATGAAAAACAGCAGGACCACGAGCGGCAGCGAACGCACATCATGCGCGACGCCGGCGGCAAGCGCCGCCGACCACCAGCACGGCATCAACAATAGCCAGGAGCCGATCGGCCGGTCGTAGCGCGCAAGCCGCAGATAGGGCCGCGTCCAGACCGGCGCATGGGTATCCACCCAGTTGCCTGTGGAGTCGGCAACGCGGGTGGAGACATCGCTCATGGGTGATCCCTCAACGGGTGAGGACGTTGCCGTTCAGCGTATCGAAGGTGCTGCCGCCCTTCTTGGTCGGCGTCGCTTCCGGCAGCGAGGCGGACGAACCGAGTACGTCGCTCAAGCTCGGCCCCGCTGGCCCACGCGGCTGCGCCGCCGCCTGCTCCGCGACATTGCAGACCTTCTTCAGCAGCGCTTCGGTATTCTTGTGTCCGGCCTTGAGCTGGTCGGCGATCTGCGGCGGAATTCCGCACTTCTGTGCGTTGGTGTCGACATATTTGATCATCTTGATCTCGGCCTGGCTGTAATTGCCGATCAGCTTGCAGGCCTCCTGGGGGCTGGCGTGGCGATCGCTCGCCGCCTTGATCGCCTTGCCGCGCTTCTCCGCATCCTCGCGCAGCGGCGTGAAATTCTTCATGCAGGCGTCGGCGGCACCACCACCACCCGCACCCGGCGGGGGCGGCGACGACAGCCCGCCGCCGGCGATGGGGGCCGCGCCACTGCTCGGAAATGCCGACGGCGTGGCACCGACCCTGGCCGCCAGCGCGCCGTTGACCGGCGGGAATGCGGAATCCGAGGCGGTTCCGGCCTGGCTTGGACGCATGCCATTGACCGGCGGAAACGCGGGGTCGGACGCGGTGCCGGCCTTACCGGCCTGATTGGGCAACGGGGCCGGAAAGGCGCTCTGCGCAGCGGCTTGCCCCACGGACAGGGCGGTCGCGGCAACGGTCAGCACGATCAGACGGCGGATCATCGAGGGTGTTTCTCCGGCAAAAGGTCCAGGCAACCCCAGCGCAACAAAAACGAAGCAACGAATTTTGGGGGCGTTTTACGATTCCTGTGAGGCCTTAACAACCCGTGGATTTGGGCGACAGCGCGGCGTAGGGCCACACCGGCCATATTAAATTGTTCCCCGATTCTAAGCCTTTAGGCTACGAACGGCGGTAAAATGGACCATCAAATTTGCCTGAACAGGATTTTCGGTAAGGCCCCGGTTTGGATTCATGGGCCGACGCCGCGGGCGACCGAACAGCAAAAGGGACCGCGTGCAAGCGGCCCCTTGGACTAAAGAAATGACTTGGTGACAGAAGCAATATATCGACGCTCAATATTACCTGGCTGGCGAGTTCCTGAGGAGTCCGCGGGATTACGGTGTCGCGCAGTTTGGTAAACTGGCCACACCGCCCTGAAGCCGCCTCGGATATGCCTGAACTCGATTTCCGCAGCCCCCGCCTGTTTGTCGACGCCCCGCTCGGCGCCGGCGCAACCGTTCCGCTCGAACGCGATCAGAGCAACTATCTCGGCAACGTGCTGCGGCTCGGCGCCGGCGACAGCGTGCTGGTGTTCAACGGGCGTGACGGCGAATGGCGCGCCGAGATTTCCGGCCGCAAGCGGGCCGACATGCTGACGGTCGCGGCACAGACCCGCGCGCAGGACCGCCTGCCCGACGTCACCTATGTGTTCGCGCCGCTGAAGCATGCGCGGCTCGACTACATGGTGCAGAAGGCGGTCGAGATGGGCGCCGCGCGGCTGGTGCCGGTGCTGACACGCTTCACCCAGGTGTCGCGGGTCAACGGCGAGCGGATGCGCGCCAATGTGGTCGAGGCGGCCGAGCAATGCGGGATCATCTCGCTCGCCGAAGTCGCCGACCCCCTGCCCCTCGAACGTTTCCTGGCGGGCCGCGACCCGGCGCGGCTGCTGGTGTTCTGCGACGAGGCGGCCGAGGTCGAAAGCCCGGTGCAGGCGCTGGCGGCGGCATCGGCTGCGAACGCCGGGATCGATGTCCTGATCGGCCCGGAAGGCGGCTTTGCCGAGGAGGAGCGCGCGCTGCTGCTGCGCCAGCCCGCCATCCTCCGCCTCGCCCTCGGCCCGCGCATCCTGCGCGCCGACACCGCCGCGGTCGCCGCGCTGGCGCTGGTACAGGCGGCACTGGGGGACTGGCGAGGAAATGGGCCACGCACTCCCTCCCCGTCATCCTGAGGTGCGAGCCTCTTCGGCGAGCCTCGAAGGATGCACAGCCCGGCTGGTGGCCGTCGATCCTTCGAGGCTCGCTGCGCTCGCGCCTCCAGCGACAAAGGCGAAGCCTTTGCGCCGGGATGACGGAACCTGCAGCTCGTTTGCCCGATGAAAGCCGAGGACAAACATCTGCCCCTAGCCAAGTCGTCGCAAAATCGTTAACGAACCCAATCATTAAGCCACTTGGCCGATCCCTGTCGAAAGCATGGGCCGACCGTGCTAAGGGCTCCGCAAACACCACTCATGGAACCCGCTCTGGAACGCGATTTCGGAGCGAATTGGACGTCGAGATGACCGAAGCTGCCGCACCACGATCCGCCGCCGGATCCGCCGTTTGGGCGGATGCGCTGCTGGCCTCGTTCGCGCAGGCCGGCTATCAGAGGTCCGAGCCCGCGATCCTGCAGCCGGCCGAGCCGTTCCTCGATCTCTCCGGCGAGGACATCCGCAAGAGCCTTTACCTGACGACCGACCCGAGCGGCGAGGAGCTCTGCCTGCGCCCGGACCTCACGATCCCGGTGGCACGCGATTACCTCGCCTCCGCCCGCGCGGGCCAGCCGGCCGGCTTCAGCTATCTCGGCCCCGTGTTCCGCTATCGCGGCGGTGCGCCGAGCCAGTTCCTGCAGGCCGGCATCGAATCGTTCGGGCGGCAGGATCGCGCCGCGGCCGACGCCGAGATGCTGGCGCTGGCGCTGGAGGCGACCACGGCGTTCGGGTTGAAGGACGTCGAGATCCGCACCGGCGACGTCGCGCTGTTCAACGCGCTGATCGATGCGCTCGACCTCTATCCGGTGTGGCGGCGCCGGCTGATCAAGGACTTCAACCGCAAGGTCTCGCTGACCGACGACATCGAGCAGCTGACGCTCAAGACCGCGCCGGGCCGCAACGAATATGAGGGCGTGCTCGCCGCGCTGGCCGGCTCCGACCGCAAGGCGGCGCTGGCGCTGGTCACCGATCTGATGTCGATCGCCGGCACCACCAATGTAGGCGGCCGCACGGTGGCCGAGATCGCCGACCGTTTCCTCGAGCAATCGACGCTGAAGGGCGGCGCACTGCCGCGCGATGCGGTCGCGACCATCAAGCGCTTCCTGGCGATTGCGGGCGATCCCGACGACGCGGTCGCGCAATTGCGCGCGCTGGCTGGCGAGGCCAAGCTGAACCTTGCCGCTGCGATCGACCAGCTCGAGAGCCGGATCGGCTTCATGGCCGCGCGCGGCATCGACATCCGAAAGACCCGGTTCTCCACCGCCTTCGGCCGCGGCCTCGACTATTACACCGGCTTCGAGTTCGAGCTGCACGCCAAGGGCAACGGCGCCGAACCGCTGGTCGCCGGCGGGCGCTATGACGGGCTGATGACGCAGCTCGGCTCGGCGGCTCCGATCCCCGCGGTCGGCTTCTCGGTCTGGATCGAGGCGATGACCCGGCATGGCCAGGCCACCTCCTTCGGAGCCGCCCAATGAGCACGCCCTTCGTCGTCGCCGTGCCCTCCAAGGGGCGGCTGCAGGAAAACGCCGAAAGCTTCTTCGCCCGCGCCGGGCTGACCTTGTCGAAGGCCGGCGGCGCCCGCGACTATCGCGGCACCATCGCCGGCGTCGACAATGTCGAGATCGCCTATCTCTCGGCGAGCGAGATCGCGGCCAATCTGGCTCGCGGCTCAGTGCATCTCGGTGTCACCGGCGAGGACCTGGTGCGCGAGAGCATTCCCGATGCCGACAAGCGCGTGCTGATGATCGAAGGCCTCGGCTTCGGCTTTGCCAATGTCGTGGTCGCGGTGCCGCAGGCCTGGATCGACGTCCGCACCATGGCCGATCTCGACGACGTCGCATCGGGCTTCCGCGAGCAGCACAATCACCGCATGCGGGTGGCGACCAAATACATCAATCTGACGCGCGGCTTCTTTGCCAAACACGGCGTCGGCGACTACCGCATCGTCGAGAGCGCCGGCGCCACCGAGGGCGCGCCCGCCGCCGGAACCGCCGAGCTGATCGTCGATATCACGACCACCGGGGCGACGCTTGCCGCCAACGGGCTCAAGGTGCTCGACGACGGCGTCATGCTGCGCAGCCAGGCCAATCTGGTGGCGTCCAAGGATGCCGACTGGTCGAAGGGCGCCCGCGAGACCGCGCGCGTGATCCTCGACCATATCGCTGCGCGCGCCCGCGCCAGCAAGTATCGCGAGGTCCGCACCCGCTTCGCCGGCTGCAACGATGCGCTGCTCTCCGAGGCGCGTAACCGTTTCGGCGTGGTCACCCCGTTCGGCGGCCCGACCTCGTCGGGCATGCTTACGCTGCACTGCCCACCGGGCAAGCTCTACGCGCTCGGCAGCTTCCTGCGCGAGCACGGCGCCGAAACCGTGTCGGTGGTGTCGCTGGACTATGTGTTCGACCGCGAGAACCCGCTGTTCGCCAGGCTCGAGGCGTTCCTGCGACAATGAGGCGGCCACGCCGTTCATGTTGGCGACAGCTACCCTGCGGTACCATATTGTGTTCGAGGGATCTCTCGTTTTGACGCGGTGTCTTCGTGCGAGGCGGAAGGCCATTTCGCTCGAAAACGCTCTAGTTCTGGAACCTGACCGATGATGCTGGGCTCTGACGTTTCCAGCCTGACCACGACCGCCAAGACCGCCGCCGGGCAGGGTCTGTCGATCGTCGTGCCCGTCTACAACGAGGCGGCCGGGCTTGCTGCGTTGCATGAGCGGCTGATCAACCTCGCCAAGACGCTGCGCGCCCGCTATGGCCTCGCCTGCGAGGTGATCTATGTCGATGACGGCAGCGCGGACAACACGCTGATGATCGCGCGCGGCCTGCCCGCCGACGGGCTCGACCTGCAGGTGGTGTCGCTGTCGCGCAATTTCGGCAAGGAGGCGGCGCTGATGGCCGGCCTCGACCACGCCCGCCGCGGCGCGGTGCTGTTCATGGATGGCGACGGCCAGCATCCGCCGACGCTGGTGGAGCAACTGGTCGCGCACTGGATCGATGACGGCTATGACGTGGTCTACACGGCGAAGGCGCATCGCGACAATGAATCGGCCGCGCGGCGGCTGGCCGTGCGCGGCTTCTACGCGCTGATCAACTGGGGCGCCCGGCAGCAGATCCCGGAGGATGCCGGCGACTTCCGTCTGCTGTCGCCGCGCGCGGCCGCGGCGCTGCGGCAATTGCCGGAGCGCAACCGCTTCTTCAAGGGCCTCGCCAGCTGGATCGGCTTCCGGCAGATCCGCGTCGACTACGAGCCGGCGCCGCGCGCGCATGGCGTCACCACCTTCAATGCCGGCCGGCTGATCGGTCTGTCGATCGAGGGCCTGACCTCGTTCTCGGTGGCGCCGCTGCGCTTCGCAAGCCTGCTCGGCGCGCTGCTCGCCGGCGTGGCGTTCCTGTTCGGCCTCTCGATCCTGTGGGAAGTGCTGACCACCGGCAAGCAGGTCCCCGGCTATCCGTCGCTGATGATCGGCATGATGACGATCGGCGGCGTGCAGCTGATCATGATCGGCATCGTCGGCGAATATATCGGCAAGATCCTCTCCGAGCTGAAGGCGCGGCCGATCTACTTCGTCGCCGAGCACACCGAGAAGCACGCCGACGGCGGCGCGGCGCAAAATGCCTCCGAGCGGACCGCCGCGGAATGAACACCGATACGCCGCGCCGGATCTGGCTGTGTGCTGACGATTATGGCTTGAGCGACGGCGTCAACCGCGCGATCCGCGACCTGATCGAGCGCGGCCGCCTCAATGCGACGTCGGTGATGACGGTGACGCCGGCGATCGGCCGCGATGCGGCCAGCGCACTCACGGCGTCGGTGGCGAACAGCCCGCGCTGCGCGATCGGGCTGCATGTGACGCTGACCGCGCCGTTCCGGCCGCTGACGATGCATTTCCGCCCGCTCGACAGCGACATGTTCCTGCCCTTCCCGCGGCTGCTGCGCGCCGGGCTGATGCATCGGCTCGACGCCGAACTGGTCCATGCCGAGGTGCTGGCGCAGCTCGACGCCTTCCATGATCTGTTCGGCCGCGCACCCGACTTCGTCGACGGTCATCAGCACGCGCAGCTGTTCCCGCAGGTGCGCGACGGCTTCCTGCGCGCCGTGAAGGAGCGCGCGCCGGGCGCCTGGGTGCGGCAGTGCGGCCGCGAAGGCCCGCTGGCGCGCCAGCTGGCGGCGCCGAAAGCGCTGGTGCTGAACGTGCTCAGCACGCAGTTCCGGATCAAGGCGCAGCGAGCAGGCCTGCGGTTCAATCCGGCCTTCGCCGGCGCCTATGATTTTACGCGCGGCAATGATTTCGCGGCGCTGATGCAGGGCTTCCTCGACGGCATGCCCGAGGACGGACTCGTGATGTGCCATCCCGGTTTCGTCGACGAAACGCTGAAGAGCCTCGACCCGCTGACGACGCAGCGCGAGACCGAACATGCCTATCTGGCAGGCGTCGATTTCCCCGCGCTGCTGGCCCTGAATAAAGTTACACTGGCCTGACAAGGCTCATAGGAATCCGCCGGTCGTATTGTCGCATACATAAATTTAATTCTGGCCCCCACTCCTTGCGCCACAAACCCCGTCCTACATCTCGGACGCGCCGATTCGATCGACGCGATGGAGAACGCCATGACACCGCAAGAACGCCAACTGATCGACGATCTCTTCGACCGGCTCGCCAAGCTGGAGAATGCCCCGCGCGACGGCGAGGCCATGTCCGCGATCATGCAGGGCCTGCGCAGCGCGCCGAATGCGGTCTACGCGCTGGTGCAGACCGCGCTGGTGCAGGACGAGGCGCTGAAGCGCGCCCATGACCGGATTCAGGAACTCGAGGCCGCGGTCGGCCAGCAGCAGGGAGCCCAGCAGCAGGGCGGCGGTTTCCTCGATTCGATGCGCGATGCGATCTTCGGCGGACAGGGCCAGCAGCATGGTTCGGTGCCGCCGGTGCGGGCGCCCGACATGGGCGGCCGCGATCCTGGCAGCCGCCCGGTCTGGAACTCGGGCCAGGCGATGCAGCAGGCCGGCGGCGGCTATGGCCAGCCTTACGGCCAGCCCGCGCAACCCTACGGCCAAGGCTATGGCGGCCCGCAGCCGCCGGCGCTCGGCGGCGCGCCGGGCGGCGGTGGCGGCTCGTTCCTCGGCACGGCGGCGGCGGCCGCGGCCGGCGTGGTCGGCGGCGGACTGTTGCTCTCCAGCATCCGCGGCGTGATGGGTGGCGGCAGCCACCAGTCGATGGCCGATGCCGGCGGCCTCGGCGGCGGTTCGCGTCCCTGGGGCGGCGACCAGTCGTCGAGCGACCTCGCGCGCGACGCCGGGGTCAACGACATCGGCTCCAACCGCGACAGCGGCTCGCGCGCCGGCGCGTTCAACCAAGCGCAGGCCGACCGGGACAGTGACGATGATCAAGACGCCGACGACTTCGACAATGATGACGACGGCTTCGACGGCGGCGGAGATGGTGACGACAGCAATTACGCGTAAGCGTCTCACCTGAAACACAAACGGCCGCTCCATCGAGCGGCCGTTTTATTTTGATCGATCGGGACTACAACTTCACATCACAACGACCCTGGCGCCGACATTGACGCGGCCGTAGAGGTCGATGACGTCCTCGTTGCGCATCCGGATGCAGCCGGACGAGACGTTGGTGCCGATCGTCCAGGGCTCGTTGGAGCCGTGGATGCGATAGAGCGAGGAGCCAAGATACATCGCGCGGGCGCCGAGCGGATTTTCCGGGCCGCCTTCCATGTGCCGCGGCAGATCGGGACGGCGCGCCAGCATTTCCGGCGGCGGCGTCCAGGCCGGCCACTCCTTCTTGGCCGAGATCGTCTTGACGCCGGCCCAGGTGAAGCCGGGCCGGCCGACGCCGATGCCGTAGCGCAGCGCGCGGCCGTCGCCCTGCACCAGATAGAGAAACTTGTTCGGCGTATCGACGACGATGGTGCCGGCGCTTTCCTTGCCGCTATAGTCGACCAGTTGCTTCTCGTATCTCGGATCGAACGGACGCTGCGCCGGATCGCCCGCGGCCTCTTCCTGCTGCCGGAGCATCTGCTGCTGCGGATCCATCGGCGGCAGCTGACGGTTGCCGTAATAGCCAGGCTGCTGCTGATACGGCTGTGGCGAATAACCCTGCGACGACGGCGCATCGCCGAACAGGAATTCGATGAAGCCGCCGCCCATGTTGGAGCGCTGCGGCTGCACATAGGCGGTGCGCATCGGCGGCTGCGGAGCGCCCTGATTGGCATAGATGACGGCGGGCCCGGCGGGCGCTGCCGCGTCGATCGCCATGGCGTGATGGGGAACGGCAATAAGAGAAGACGCGCCGGCGAGCAGCGCAAGCGTGGTTTTCCTGAACATCGACGTACTCTGTACTGGTTTCGTCGTGACGTGATGCGCGCGGCGCCGACTTTGCGCCGTTGCACGTGGTCAATAAGCAATGAAAACCGCATCGGTTTGGTAAACGGATCGGCCGTTTCGATTCACCACATCGGCAATGGAGCGCGGTTTTCCCTGACAGCGTTTATTTTGCGTGAACGGCGTGGCGACATGGTTAATCGCCGGTATCGCCGCGCTTGCGCGCTATCCGCGCAAACAGTTCCGGCGTGAACCTGACGTTAAATCCGCTCTGTCTAGAACGGACTTCAGTGAAGGGGCGGGAATGAAAATCATGTCAGTGAAGCGCAAGCGTTTTCGTGTCGAGCAGGCGATGGGCGAGGTTGTGATGCCGGAGCCGGATGTTACGGGCGGCGCCGATCTCGGTCCGATGCATCGCGAGATCATGGCCGAGCTTCGCTCGATCCGCGCCCAGATGGCCGCAGCCCCGGCACAGCGCACCGGCGACAGCGTCGATGCGGCGGTCGCCCGCGAAGTCGCCGAGACCCACGCGCTGCTCGAGACCTACCGTGCGCAGGTCGAACAGTGTGAGAAGCTCAAGGTCGAGCTCGACCTGATCCACGACGCGATCAGCCGCACCAAGCGCGAGATCGCCGTGCTGCATGGCAAGAGCTTCAACGGCGAGGAGATGGCCAAGGTCAATGGCGAGCTCGGCGCCGTGGTCGGCGGCACCGAACAGGCCACCCAGCAGATCCTCGAGGCGGTGGAGGCGATCGACCAGGCCGCGTCCGCGCTCGCCAACAACGTCACGCCCGACCAGCAGAAGCGGCTCAGCGAAGATATTCAGGAGCGCGTGGTCTCGATCTTCGAGGCCTGCAACTTCCAGGACCTCACCGGCCAGCGCATCAGCAAGGTGATGCAGACGATGAAGTTCATCGAACAGCACATCAACGAGATGATGAACATCTGGGGCGGCGTCGACGCGATCAAGTCGCACGTCCCGGCGATCGTCGACACCCGCGAGGGCGATGCCCGCCTGCTCAACGGTCCGAAGCTCGACGGCGACGCCGGCCACGCCTCACAGGACGACATCGACGCGATGTTCAACTGAGGTTTCTCAGATCAGCACGAAAAACGCCGGCCCTCGGGCCGGCGTTCTTGTTTGAGCGAGCCCACCCAGTAGAGGTCACCAGACACAGCGCCGTGCTCGTGCTGCCGTTGCGCCGGCTTCACGCACAGACGTACGGCCGCGCGCGGGCGTTGATCTACGTCAATCCGATCCATGCCTTGCTGCTCATTATGTTGGGCCGCGCCTGAAGCGGCGCACCATCTTTTGGCCCGCCCGCGATGAGGAGGATCACCATGCGTCGGACGAACATTTTTCCAACCAAGTCAGTGACGGTTGCGGGAATAGCGGCGAGCCTGATGTTGGGGTTTGCAGGCGCCGCTCTCAGTCCAGCACCGGCCAACGCCGTGATTTACTGCACGTATGTCGGTTATCCGGCAGGCTGCGTGGCGCGGGCAGGCGTTGTGCTCAGGCCTCGTCCGGTGGCGCGCGCTGCGGTCCGCCACAATGCGGGCGGCAATTTGAATGGCGGCGTCAATCGGGTTGGCGTGCGGCGATAAGGCCGTGTTTGCGGGTCTCCTTCCCTTCTCCCCTTGTGGGAGAAGGTGGCGCGGATGCAATCCGCGCCAGATGAGGGGTTGTCGCCGCCTACTCAAATCTCGAAAGGGTCACTCGCGGAGGGAGACCCCTCACCCGGATTGCATCTGACGATGCAATCCGACCTCTCCCACAAGGGGAGAGGTGCACCGACTATGCGGCGCTTTGTCGGAAGATCGCTCGAAGTCCCGCCGTTACGCCCTCGGGGCGCAGCGGACGTAGACCATGTTGCCGTAGCGGACCCCGGCGTCCTTGTCGACGAAGCGGGTGATCATGACGCGGCCATCGAACGAGACGATCTCGCGGTCCTGCTCGCCGGGCGTCGGTCCAGGCGGGCCGATATAGTTCTTGCCACTCGGGGAACCCTTCAGCCGCAGTTCCTGCGGGGTGGCCTGGTCGGCCAGATGCATGATGACGCCGCCGTTCTGGCCGGCGCCGATCACGTAAGGCTGCTTGCACTGGCCGCGCGCGGCGGCCTCGGTGCGGGCGCGATCGGCGGGATTCTGGAACGAGGCGAGACCCCAGCGGCCGACGATCTCATCGGCGCGGATGCTTGCGGGCATTTCGGGGGCGACCCCCGGCTCGGCTGGCGCCGGCTCAGGGTTCGACGACAACGACGGCAGGCTCATGCTGCCGCACGCCCCCAAGAGTGTCGTCAGCGCCGAAACAGCCGCGAACCGTGCGACCAATCGCGCGTTGAATGACCTGATCATATGCATCCCCCGACTATGTCCCGGCCGCACCCGTCCTGCAGCCAAGCGTAAAACTTAAGACGGAGCAATGACGTCTGACAAAATTACGTCATCGCTACGATTTGGTTTCTGGTCCACCATCCTATATTGGCCTCACCAAGGCCTTAACCCGTTTGCTTGACAGAAACTGCGCCAGGCCATATTTCCCGGCCCACAATTAGCACTCTCGCACCACGATTGCTAAGAGCGTCGGGCGTCCTGCCCAGCGCCGACCGGGCCGGCATCCAACGCCGGTCCCGATGAACCGGACCTGAAACCGAGCCTCCAAGAGGGAACGTCATGGCTAAATCCACCTTCCGCCCCCTGCACGACCGCGTCGTGGTCAAGCGTATCGATGCCGAGGAGAAATCCAAGGGCGGCATCATCATTCCGGACTCGGCGAAGGAGAAGCCGTCCCAGGGCGAGATCGTCGCCGTCGGCCCGGGTGGCCGCGACGAGGCCGGCAAGCTGATCCCGATCGACCTCAAGGTCGGCGACCGCGTGCTGTTCGGCAAATGGTCGGGCACCGAGGTCAAGCTCGACAACCAGGAACTCCTGATCATGAAGGAGTCCGACATCATGGGCGTGCTGGCGTAAGCGCCACGACCAATTCGAGAGCGCCCACTCTCTCCGCCGTCATTCCCGGACCTGATCCGGGCATCCATCAATCTTCGCAAGATTCTCGCAAGGACGATGGATTGCCGGGTCATCTGGCACGAAGACGCACTTCGTGCTTTTGCCCGGCAATGACGAGCGCAGATGCCGGGCGACCGCATCCAATCATTCCAGGAGTTCAAATCAATGGCTGCCAAGGACGTAAAATTCGCCGGAGAGGCCCGCGACCGCATGCTGCGCGGTGTCGACGTGCTCGCCAACGCCGTGAAGGTGACGCTCGGCCCCAAGGGCCGCAACGTCGTCATCGAGAAGAGCTTCGGCGCTCCCCGCATCACCAAGGACGGCGTCACCGTCGCCAAGGAGATCGAGCTCGACGACAAGTTCGAGAACATGGGCGCGCAGATGCTGCGCGAGGTCGCTTCCAAGACCAACGATACCGCCGGTGACGGCACCACCACCGCGACCGTGCTGGCGCAGGCCATCGTCCGCGAGGGCGCCAAGTCGGTCGCCGCCGGCATGAACCCGATGGACCTCAAGCGCGGTATCGACACCGCGGTCGCGGCCGTGATCAAGGACATCGAGAAGCGCGCCAAGCCGGTCGCCTCCTCGTCCGAAGTCGCCCAGGTCGGCACCATCTCGGCCAATGGCGATGCCGCGATCGGCAAGATGATCGCGCAGGCGATGCAGAAGGTCGGCAACGAGGGCGTGATCACCGTCGAGGAGAACAAGTCGCTCGAGACCGAGGTCGATATCGTCGAGGGCATGAAGTTCGACCGCGGCTACCTCAGCCCCTACTTCATCACCAACGCCGAGAAGATGACCGCCGAGCTCGAGGATGCCTACATCCTGCTGCACGAGAAGAAGCTGTCCGGCCTGCAGTCCATGCTGCCGGTGCTGGAAGCCGTGGTGCAGTCGGGCCGTCCGCTCTTGATCCTCGCCGAGGACGTCGAGGGCGAGGCGCTGGCGACCCTGGTCGTCAACCGCCTGCGCGGCGGGCTCAAGGTCGCCGCCGTCAAGGCGCCGGGCTTCGGCGATCGCCGCAAGGCGATGCTGGAGGACATCGCGATCCTGACCGGCGGTCAGCTGATCTCCGACGACCTCGGCATGAAGCTCGAGAGCGTCACGATCAACATGCTCGGCCGCGCCGGCAAGATCGTGATCGACAAGGAGAACACCACGATCGTCAAGGGCGCCGGCAAGAAGAAGGACATCGACGCCCGCGTTGGCCAGATCAAGGCGCAGATCGAGGAGACCACCTCGGACTACGACCGTGAGAAGCTGCAGGAGCGCCTCGCCAAGCTCGCCGGCGGCGTTGCGGTGATCAAGGTCGGCGGTGCGACCGAGGTCGAGGTCAAGGAGAAGAAGGACCGTGTCGAGGACGCGCTGAACGCGACCCGCGCCGCGGTGCAGGAAGGCATCGTGCCGGGCGGCGGCGTCGCGCTGCTGCGCGCCAAGAAGGCGGTCGGCCGGCTCACCAACCCGAATGCTGACGTCCAGGCCGGCATCAACATCGTGCTCAAGGCGCTCGAAGCTCCGGTCCGCCAGATCTCGGAGAACGCCGGTGTCGAGGGCTCGATCGTGGTCGGCAAGATCCTCGAGAACAAGTCGGAGACCTTCGGCTTCGACGCGCAGACCGAGGACTATGTCGACATGGTCGACAAGGGCATCATCGACCCCGCCAAGGTGGTGCGCACCGCCTTGCAGGACGCCTCCTCCGTGGCCGGCCTGCTCGTGACCACCGAAGCCATGGTCGCCGAACTGCCGAAGGACGCGGCGCCGGCAATGCCGGGCGGCGGTGGCGGCATGGGTGGAATGGGCGGCATGGGCGGCTTCTAAGCCTCCCCCATCCCTATCGAGATCGAAGGCCGCCTCCGGGCGGCCTTCTTTTTTGCAGTTTGATTACGATCGGGATGCAAGGATCATCTGATGTCCCGCGACGCCAAATCACTGACGTCAACGCTCGTGCTGTTCTACGCGATCGGCGCACTGCTTGCGCTCGGCGCCTATGCCCTGGACAGCCTCGATGATCTTGCGGTCGTCTTGACGTTCTGGCTCAGGCAAACGCTGACGTTTGTCGTCCTCGGCGCGGGTTATGGCGTCTATTACGTCATTTCGGGTTCTGCCGGTCATCGTCCAAAAGCGCCGTTGCGATTTCTGGACATCTCGTTTCTGGCCGCTGCTTCCACGCTTGGGGTTGGCATCCTCGTGCACAGCTGAGCGATCCTTGATGCGACGGCCTGACAGTCCGTTACGCCACGCAGATGTCCGGCACCGCCACCTTCTGGAACAGGTGCGGCGAGGCTACCGCCGAGGCCGGATAGGCCGAGAGCTTGGCCCTGAACTCGGGGTTCATGAAAGCGGCGCGGAAGGCGGCGGTCGATTCCCAGACCGCGTAGTTCAGATAGGCCGGGCTCTCGCCGAGCGCGCGGTGCAGCTGGGTCGAGATGAAGCCCGGCTGCCGCTTCATGATGGCGGCGTCGTCCTGCCAGGCCTTGAGAAACGTGTCCTCGTCGGCCGCATCGAGCGTGAAGAGGTTGATGAGCACGACGTTGCTGGCATCGACCGCGAGCTGGCGGTCGATCGGGAAAGCGGGGTCCAGGGGGCGCATCTGCGGCATGGTTGGCTCCGTTCGATATGGCGTTACCATGTCATTCCGTACTGATGGATACATGCAGAAATTGACATTATGATGTCAATACGTTTATATGGTGACAAATGCCGAATGCAAAACGAACGCCGGCGGGCGAAGCCCTGAGCACCCTGATTCCCGACCTGTTCAGGCTCAACAGCCTGCTGTTCACATCAGGCGACCGGCTGGTGGCCGGGCTCGGGCTGACCAGCGCGCGCTGGCAGATCCTCGGCGCCATCGTCGCCACAGAGCGCCCGCAACCGGTCGCATGGCTGGCGCGCGACCTCGGCGCTGCCCGACAGAACGTGCAGCGGATCGTCAACGACCTCGAACGGGACGGGCTCGTCGCCTTCGAAACCAACCCGCATCACCGCCGCGCCCAGCACGTCGTGCTGACCGCCAAGGGGCGGCAAAGCTTCGACGCGGCCATGCGCCTGCAGCTGCCTTGGGTGAACGGCCTCGCCGACGGGCTGTCGATGAAGGACCTCGAAACCGTGAGCCGGGTCGTGACGGTGCTGCGCGGCCGACTGGAGGGCGGCGAGGAACCTGACGAACGCACATGACCGCGATAGCGGCGCGAGGCCGCCGTTAGGCGGCCTTCTTTTTTGGCCAATGACATGGAGGTTTGCTAGTTACGACGGAACCGATTCTGCCCTTCGAGGACTTATCGTATGCGCGCGCTCCCGCTCCTGCTGCTCGGTCTTGCCGTCACCTCGGCGCCTGCCCTCGCCCAGATGAAGCTGCAATCGAAGGCGGCTCCCGCCAATGGCCCCGAGACGCGCTATTTCACCTCGATCGACGGCCTGATGGACGGCAATGCCGACGTCGTGCTGAAGGAAACCCGCCAGGGCAAGACCGTGACCGCGGCCGTGCTCGACGTCTGCTATCCCGCCGACAAGAGCTCCGACCGCAAGGACCGCTTCGTCGCCAACCTGACCGTCAGCGGCCAGACGCTTTCCGGCACCGCCCAGAGCGTCGCCGACAAGCAGCCGGTCACCGTCAAACTGAACCGCAAGCAAACCGGCGACGGTTTTGAGTTCCGCGGCCAGATCACGATCGGCCAGACCGTGACCGAGGTCGCCTCGACGGACAATTCCGATCTCAGCGAGAAGGAATTCCAGGACAACCAGGCCACCGAGGACGGCATCACGCCGCAGCCGAAGGATTTCACTGACGTTTCGCCGGAATCGATCGGTGTGCGGGTGAAGCTCGATGCGGCGGCGGATTTCCTCAAGAGCCTGAAAGGCGAGGCCGTCGAGATCGGCACCTCCAGCCTTGCGGTGACCTGCGATGCGATGCGCTCCGGCGAGCAGACCATCAACCTCACCGTCGATCCCGAGCACGCCGGCGCGCTGCTCGCCAAGGCGAAATCCGCGCCCGGCGTGACCGCGGCCGGCTGGACCAGCGGGGTGGTCGAGATGGACCGCACCATCCGCTTTGCTGCCGCCGATTGGCGCGAGGGCGACAAACTCAACCATGACAAGCTGGCAACCGCGATCGCGGGCGTGCTGGCGAAGACGCTTGCCGCAAAGCCCGCCTCGGCGACGTGGAACGCGAACACCGGCAAGCTCAAGCTGGTGCTGAAGCGGCCCAGCGCGATTTACCCGGCACTCGGCCTCACCCAGAATTACGAGATCACTGCCCTGGTCTCGCCCGACAAGCCCGGCAGCTCTGACCGGCTGATGCTGTGGGTCTCGAGCCCCACCGTTTCGACATCGGACGACAGCGCCGGCGCCAAGCTCAATCTGTCCGACGATTCCAGCAGCGACGAGGAAGGCAGCGAGACCAGGGACGACAACGGCGCGATCGACGCGCTGCTCAAGGAGTTCAAGGGCCAGCGCTGGGACGCCGACAAGTCGGTGTGGCGGTAAGGCCGCCGCTGTCCTGAGTTAAGCCGCCTTCGTCTTCAGCGGCACGACGTTGTCGCGCACGGCCTTCGGGGTGGCGTCCGGACCGGACTGAAGCATCCCGTCGCTTCTGACGAACAATTCGGAACGAGGCTCGATCGCAGCGCGATCGAGCAGCGCCCGCAGCTCGTTACGAAGTCCGTCGCCGCGCAGCGCGGCGATCGCATCGAAGTTGCGCATGATGTTCTCCTGCGTGATCGCAATCAGATTCTCGCATTCGTCTTTCGCGAGCCACCCGCTTCCCGATTCCGCGACGACGCTCGAGAAGCCGTGCTAAGCGCCATATCGACACAGCGGAATCTCGTCTGAAACTCGATCGCTCGCCCGATCTGAAATCGGGTGGTGCGAGACACGCCTCCAAATGTTCACTGCGCGCATCGAGAGAGCGCCGGTCGCGATACTGGCAACGCGCAAATGGAGACGAAGAGATGTCAGAGGAAAACAAGAACGTCGTAGGCCGGTGGTTCAAGGAGTTCTGGGGCAACCCCTGGAATCCGCGCATCATCAACGAGCTCGCCACAGCAGACATTGTCGTGCACTACCCGATGCACGAACCGAAGAAGGGCCGCGCCGCGGTCACGCAGTTCATAACCGAATTTCGCGAAGCCTTTCCGGATCTCAATTTCTGGGGCGTCGGCGATCTCGTCGCGGAAGGTGATCTCGTCGTCGGCCGCTGGGAAGGCGGCGGTACGCACACGGGACCTGCGTTCAGCGACTTCCGCCTCGGCTCGTTGCCCGCGGCCTCCGGCCGCAAGATGACGTTCGCCGGCACCACCTGCTGCGCGTGCAGGACGGACGGATCGCCGAAGAGTTCGGACAGGAAGATGCGATCACCGCCATGCTGCAGCTCGGCCTCATTCGTTTGCCCGAAAGCGACGGAGCCGCGTCGCGGCCGGGCGGCGAGCTGCCCGCCGGCTGGAACAACATGCCGGGATATCCGGAAGGGCCGCGCTGAGCACGGCCAGAGTGCATGGCTCCATCGACGATCGCATCATGACTACCCGAACGCGCTTGATGCGCGTTCGGGTAACGCAATCGATCGGCACGGTGAACTTGAAGGTCTCTAAGCCGCAGGCTTGCTGGAGGCATTCCAATATTGCTGCGCCGGCATCGTATCTCCCGATGCAGCGCCGGCGCGGTCTCGCGGCCGCAATTTGCGTCAAGACGGGAAGATCAGGCACGTCGTCGTGCCGTGGGCGAGCAGCCGGCCCTGCTCGTCGGTGACCTTGCCTTCGGCGGTGCCGATGCGACGGCCGCAATTGAGCACATTGCCTTCCGCCCTGATCGGACCGGTGTCGGGCGTGATCGGACGCACCAGCGAGATCTTGAACTCGAGCGCGGTCTGGCTGGTGCCGGCATCGAGCGTCGACTGCACCGCAAGCCCCATGCAGCTGTCGAGCAGCGTCGCGGTGAGGCCGCCATGCACGGTGCCCGCCGGATTGAGATGCGCGTCGGTCGGTACCAGCGTGACGACGACGCGGCCGCGCTCGGCTTCGGCGACGTCATAACCGAGTGTCCGCGCGATGGTGTTGAGCGGCAATGCGCCGCTGGCGAGACCCTGCACGAATGCGAGGCCGCTCATCTTAAGCTTCTGTTCCGCACTGACGGTGCCGTAGCTCTTGGCCATTGCCGATCTCCATCGGGGTTGATTGCATCGCGACGGTTGGCCGCTTGCCCCGCAGCGACGCGGCGGAGCGGCCGTAGAGTTTTGCGATTGCGGCATTCATGCGCCGCGCGCTGGAGAAGCCGGCGTGCTGCGCCACCAACGCAAGCGGCAGCTCGCTGCCGTCGATCAGGCGCTTGGCGCGCTGCACGCGCAGCGACAGCGCGACCTGGAGCGGCGAGGCATCGAGATGCTCGGCGAACAGACGCGACAGATGCCGCGCGCCGACGCCGAGCCGCCCCGCCAACGCTTCGACATTGCCGCGGTCGAGCGCGCCTTCCTCGATCAGCGCCAGGGCGCGCTCGACGGTGGTCCTGGTACCTTTCCAGGCCGGGCAGAACGGCGCCGCCTCGGGACGGCAGCGCAGGCAGGGCCGGAAGCCAGCACGCTCGGCCGACGCCGCGCTGCCATAGAACCGCACGTTGCGCGCGAGCGGCGTGCGCGCCCGGCAGACAGGGCGGCAATACACGCCGGTGGTCTTGACCGCGACGAACACGACGCCGTCCCAGGCCGGGTCGCGGCGCTGAAAGGCTGCATATTGTGCGGCGAAATCGAGCATGCGACCGCTATAGCCCCGCCCGCGCGCCGCGACGACCCGCTTTGCGGGGACGACGTCCGGAAACGACCGCTGGTGCGGAAGATACCCGGGCATCTACGGGGGCCTGCGACCAAAAGACTTCGTGCCGCCGCAGTTCGGTCACCGAAAATTAAGGCTCGATTTAGTTTCGAGGATCATGCTTTGCGCCATCGAACACAGGTCACGCCATGCAAGACCGCGAGCCGATCAACGCTGCGAGCATCTGGCCGACAGATGTGACGGAGGGTCATTCGCCGGCACAGACGGCGGACCTCTGGGATGTCACCGGCGAGAACCACGACGCCGCCCTGCTGCTGCGGGAGCCGTTTGCCGACCGCATCGGCACCGCGCTCTTGGCAGCGACCGCACTCGCTGCAAGCTTCGTGCTGGGATGGACCGGCGGAGCCAACTGGCACGACCTTGCAGCTCCCGCCCCGGTCCCGGTGGTCCAGAAGGAAGCGCCGGCCCCGCACATTGCGGAGGTGGCGCCGAGCCGAAAGAACGAGGGCCCGCGCCGGGCCGCGTCCAACGCCGACCCCGTCGTCACCGGCAGCATTCCGAGGACCGCGCCGGCCAGCCCGCGTCCGCTCGCCTTGGGCGCCGCGCCGACGACCTTGAATGCACAGGCCGCCGCATTGGGGCCGAAGCAGCCGCCGGCGGCGGCGCCGGAGACGCGGCCGAGCACCATTCCCGGATGGTCGGTGGTCGAAGTCCGCGACGGCACCGCCGTGCTCGAGGGGCCCGAGGGCGTCAAGATGGCCGCGCGCGGCGACGTCGTGCCCGGCCTCGGACGGGTCGATTCCATCGTGCGCTGGGGCAACCGCTGGATCGTCGCCACCGCAAGCGGACTGATCGCAACGCCCTGAGCGTTTTGTCTTGACGCGTTTCCTTGAACGCGAACCGCCGTCCGCTTCGCTTGACGCTTTAGTTGCTGTTGATCACGAAACGCAACGACTTGCTGCCGGTGAAGGTCACCTCGTCACCGTGCCGCCGCCAGCCCGTCATGTCGCCGAGCGCCGCCAGCAGATCCTTGTCCGCCTGCGCCCGCTCCGGCGTGCAGGTGCGGTTCTCCATCGCGCCGGGAACGAAGACGATGGTGTTGCCGGCCACCGAAAACTGGCCCTTGCCGCCGTCGCACCACAGCTCGAGGATCACCTCGCCATTGTCGCCGACCTCGATCGAGGGAATCCGCTTGGAGCCCGGCATGCGCGCGGCGTCGAGCGTCATCACGAAGCCGAACGGGAACTCCTCCTCGGCCCGCGCCGGACCCGCGCCGAGAGCCGCGGCAACCAGCGCCAACGCGGCGATGCCGCCGTTCAAACCTCGCCTCATCGAAACCATGCCAATCCTCGAAATGCGACGCGCAACTGCGGGCCCCTTCTATGGGAGCAGAACGCGATTGGCCAGATTGGCAACGCCGCAAAATGTGCTGGAAAAGCAAATCCCCGCGAGCTGTCCGCTCGCGGGGATTCCTGGTTCGCCAAATGCGTCGTGGCGCTATTTCAGCACCAGCATCGTGAACGGATAGACATAGGCCTGCAGGGTCACGAACAGACCGACCAGACACGCCAGCACGATCGAGTGCAGGAACACGTAGCGCAGGATCGAGCCCTCGTGGCCGTACCAGTTGGTCGCGGTCGAGGCGACCACGATCGATTGCGCGTCGATCATCTTGCCCATCACGCCGCCCGAGGAGTTCGCCGCCGCCATCAGGATCGGCGACAGGCCGAGCTGCTCGGAGGTGATCTTCTGCAGATTGCCGAACAGCACGTTCGACGCGGTATCCGATCCGGTCAGCGCCACGCCCAGCCAGCCGAGCAAGGTGCCGAAGAAGGGATAGAGCACGCCGGTCGCCGCGAAGGCGAGGCCGAGCGTGGCGTCGACGCCGGACAGCCGGGTCAGCGTGCCGATCGCCAGCATCGCCGAGATCGTGATCAGCGAGATCGCGCAGATGCGGATGGTGCGGCCATACTCGGCGATCAGCTTGAGCGGCGAGAAGCCCATCAACAGACCCGAGATGATCGCGGCGATCAGCATGCCGGTGCCGGTGAACGACAGGTAGGTGAAGCCGAACACGGCGCCTTCCGGCGTCGGCTTGGCGGCCACCGGCGGCACCTTGAAGATCAGCTTGTCGAGCTCGGGGACCGGATAGTTCCAGACGAAGTTGGCGTTCGCCCAGGCCTTGAAGGCACCGTTGCCCCAGATCAGCATCAGGATGCAGACGATGATCCACGGCAGCAGCGCGCTCCACATTTCGCCCTGGGTCAGCGGCGTCTTGTCGAGCGGAGGTGCGGCGGCCATCGTCGCCGCCGATTCATCGCGGCCGCGCAGCGCCGGCGACAGCCAGAGCTGCCGCGGCTGCCAGACCTTCAGGAACAGGATCAGGGCGCCCATCGAAATCAGCGAGGCGCCGATGTCGACGATCCAGGGATTGATGTAGTTCGAGATCACGAATTGCGGGACCGCAAACGACACGCCGGTGACCAGGATCGCTGGCCATACCTCCTTCATGCCGCGCCAGCCAGCAAACGCCCACACCACCCAGAACGGCACGATCAGCGAGAACAGCGGCAGCTGCCGGCCGACCATCGCGCCGAGGATGTAGGGGTCGAGCCCGGTGACCGAGGCGAGGCCCTGGATCGGCGTGCCGAGCGCACCGTAGGCAACGGGTGCCGTGTTGGCGATCAGCGACAGGCCGGACGCAGCGAGCGGCGAGAAGCCGAGCCCGATCAGCACCGCGCCGGTGATCGCGACCGGCGTGCCGAACCCGGAGGCGCCCTCGAAGAAGGCGCCGAACGAGAACGCGATCAACAGCAGCTGCAACCGCCGGTCCTCGGTGACGCCGCCGACCGCGCGCTTGAGCAGCTCGAACTTCCCGCACCTCACCGTGACCTGGTAGAGGAAGATGACGTTGAGCACGATCCAGCCGATCGGGAAGAACCCGGTGATCACGCCGAGCAGGGTGGCGCGGATCGACATGTTGGCCGGCATGGTGAAGACGAAGATCGTGATCAGGTTGGTCACGATCACGGCGATGATGGCCGCAATGTGCGCCTTCACCTTGCCGCTGGCGATCAGGACCAGCAGCGTGACCACGGGAATGGCGGCCGCGACCGTCGACAGCGCCGCATTGCCCAGCGGGTTGTAAATTTGATTCCAGGTGTTCATCTCGGGATCCTCCCCACATTTTTATGCAGCGCGCCGGCCTGCATGCGGGCAGGCGCGACTGGTGCGATTGCGGGAGTCCGTCGGAAAAGCTGCAGCCCCGGCTCGCGAATGAACGATCGGTAAGGATCGCTCACATCCTCGCGAAAAATCGAAGGTCCCCCGCCCCTCGCCGTTGTCCTCATGCTAGGATTGACTCGATTGCCGGGACAAGCCAACGCTTGCATGCCAGAACTACGACTTTAGTCGAGGACTACCCCGATTGTCCCGATTCTTCAGGCCTTTGCGGCCCCTTCCCCGGAGACGATAATCTGTGAACAACATTCGCTCGACGCTCGCGACGGTGTGGCGCATCGCCTCGCCTTATTTCAACTCCGAGGACAAATGGGCCGGCCGGGGGCTGCTTGCGGCGGTCATCGCGATCGAACTGGCGATCGTGGGCATCAACGTTCTGATCACGCAGTGGAACAACCGCTTCTACAACGCGCTGCAGGAACGCAATTGGGATTCCTTCGTCAGCGAGATCATCTATTTCTGCGTCGTCGTCGCGTTCTTCATCCTGCTGGCGGTCTACCAGCTCTACCTCAATCAATGGCTGCAGATCCGCTGGCGGCAATGGATGACCACACACTATCTCGGGGACTGGCTGCATCAGGCCAAACACTACAGGATGCAGCTGCAGGGCGACGCGGCCGACAACCCCGACCAGCGCATGACCGACGACGTCAAGCTGTTCGTCGACCGCACGCTCACGCTCGGCCTCGGCCTGTTGAGCTCGGTCGTCACGCTGGCGTCTTTTCTCACCCTGCTGTGGGGCCTTTCCAATGAGGCGCCGCTGCATTTGTTCGGCACGGAATATTCAATTCCCGGCTACCTTGTCTGGTGCGCGCTGATCTACTCGGTGCTCGGCACCGTGCTGACCCATCTGATCGGCTGGCCGCTGGTCGGCATCGATTTCAAGCAGCAGCAATATGAAGCCGATTTCCGCTTCAACCTGGTGCGCGTGCGGGAAAACTCCGAGCAGATCGCGCTGCTGCAGGGCGAACCGGCCGAGCGCGAGCGCCTGCGCGTTCGCTTCGGACGCGTGGTGGAGAACTGGATCGCCCTGATGAACCGGACCAAGAAGATCACCGCGTTCACGGCGAGCTATAATCAGGCCTCGGTGATCTTCCCCTATGTGCTGGTGGCGCCGGCCTACTTTGCGCAAAAGATCCAGCTCGGCGGCATGATGCAGACCGCATCGGCGTTTTCGAACGTCCAGGGCGCGTTCTCGTACTTCGTCAGCATCTATCGTCAACTGGCCGAATGGCAGGCCGTGGTGAACCGCCTCGATGGATTCGAGGCAGGGATCGCGGCGGCATCAAACCTCGCCAAGCGCGACGACCGAATTCATGTCACGGCGACGCCGGGCGACGGCGCCGTCAGCCTAGAAAACCTAGTGCTGCGGCTGCCGGACGGCACGCCGCTGCTGAACGCGGACCGGTTCGGCTTCCGCAAGGGCGAGCGCACGCTGATGACCGGCCCCTCCGGCGCCGGCAAGTCGACGCTATTCCGCGCGATCGCCGGCATCTGGCCGTTCGGCGACGGCGCGATCGAGATCCCGGCCAATGCCAGCCTGATGATGCTGCCGCAACGTCCCTATCTGCCGATCGGCTCGCTGCATGACGCCGTCGTCTATCCGGGCGAGGCCAGGCAATTCGATGCGGGACGGGTCCGCGAGGTTCTCACCGCCGTCGGACTGCCGCAGCTTGCGTCGCGGCTCGAGGAACAGGCGCACTGGAACCGGATGCTGTCGCTCGGCGAGCAGCAGCGGCTCGGCATCGCGCGGGCGCTGCTGCATGCGCCGCAGTTCCTGTTCCTCGACGAGGCGACGGCCTCGCTCGACGAGCCGGCGGAAGCCGCGCTGTACAGGCTGGTTGCCGAGAAGCTGCCCGGCACCACGGTGGTTTCGATCGGCCACCGCTCGACGCTCGACACCTTCCATCAGCGCAATGTCACGCTGGTCCGCGACGGCGACCGCTTCATCCTGCGCGACGCGGTCAAGGTCGCCGCGTCGTAAACGGCATTAGGGGTCAGCCGCGGCCACGGCTTGCCGCTGACCCCGGCGGGGGCAGCCCACAGGTCTCGCGAGCGCCTTTAGCTATTGTCCGCCTTGTGCCGATCAGACCTGGCCGGCCAAAAACAAAAGGGCGGCAGATTGCTCTGCCGCCCCTCGATCCCCGGAGGAGAGATTACTTCAGGTTGGACATCGCGGTCAGGTCGACCGAGAGCTTGGCGATGCCGGCCGCGCCGCACCAGTTGGAGCTCGTGCCACCCGGATTGATCGGGGTGACGGCAGTGGTTCCGCCCGCGGTGAAGTCGCTGGTGAAGGCGCTGCAATCACCCTTCGACATGTCGGTGTCGGAGTAGCGCAGATCGAGCGTGAACACCTTGTAGGTGAAGCCGATGCCGATGTTCCAGGTGTTGTAGTCGGCATACTTGATGCCGTTCGGAAACGCCGGGACGCCGTAGAAGCTGTCGGAGGTGCCGAGCCACTGCCGGCCGAACTCACCCGACACGTACATGCCGACGCCGCTGCTGCCGAACACGGTGCTCGGCGCAGTGTACTTGCCGATGATCGAGGAGTAGTTGCCCCAGGCGCCGGTGTTGAGGAAGTTCGGCGAGTAGTATTCGTTGATGGTGAACGCCCAGTTGTCGTTGATGGTCCAGGTCGCCTTGCCATAGACTTCGAAGAACGAGACGTCCTTCTTCATGACGGCGAGGTTGGTGAGGGTGTTGGCCTGGCAGTCGGCGCTCAGCGGATTGCCGGCGAAGTCGGCCACCGCACCGCCGCCGTAGTAGCAGGTCCCGCCCGGATACAGGTAACCCCAGACACCGATGTCGAAGGCGAAGGCGCCGAAGGTCGGGCGGATACCGCCGTAGACGTCGACTTCAGCCGCGGCGCGGTTGGCGAAGGAGATGCTTTCGGTCGACGTACCAACGTAGAGCTGCAGGTCCTTGCTGACGTTGTAGCGCGGCTCGAAATAGGCGGTGACCGACGGATTGTGGTTGGACTGGGTGACGCCGCGGAAGATGTAGTCGCTCATGATGCCGGCGCCAAAGGCGATGTCCCAAGGATCGAAGGGAGCCGGCGGCGGCGCCTTGACGGCCTTCACCGCCATGTCAGCTGCCATTGCCGAGCTCGAAATCATTGCTAGCGCCGTTGCTAACAAAGCCAGTTTCTTCATGACGATCCCCATCTACCTGTTCAGACAGCCCAGCTCCGGTGGCCCCCCAGGGCGCGCGATAACGGACTGCAACTAAATCGCGTGTGGCCAATCTGAGGCTCATGCACGGTACCGTGAAGCCAAAAAGACATGCATGTGCCGCCTTTTTAGGCGTTCTAGCCATCTTGCCGCATGTTGACTTGCGGGTGTTGCATTTGCACCACAATACCGCTGCTCTCGCACCGGTTGAACGTGTCCATCCGGACCGGGAAACGGCAACAGCCGGCTCGGCGGAAGAGCATCGGCGCGAATCGCCGTGCCCGTAAAAGCACGGATTGTCGTCGCACCTACGGAAGAAGCCGCAGCGTGGCGCGCTGCGGCTTCGATCAGTTGAACCTCGGCAATGTGGCAGCGGCCTAGAGCATTTTCGGTTCTGATTGAATCAGAACCGAAGCTCTAGATTCTTGTTTTGACGCGTTTTCTTCACGCGAACCGGTGCCCACTTCGCTCGAAAACGCTCTAGTGGTGCTCGCCCCCGTCGGCCGACCCGGCAATCCAGCCCGGCGCCGGTTCGTGGCTCGGTGTGGCCCAGCTCGGCGCCGGCTGCGGCTCGGGCGCCGGAGGTGCTGCGACCGGAGCGGCCGGCTTCGGCGCGGCAGCCTTCTTCGGAGCAGCGGCCTTCTTCGGCGCGCTCTTCTTGGCAGCGGCTTTCTTCGCAGCCTTCTTCGGCGCAGCCTTCTTGGCGGCTTTCTTTGCCGTTTTCTTTGCAGCTTTCTTGGCCGACTTCTTCGCCGATTTCTTTGCAGCCTTCTTGGCGGACTTCTTCGCAGCCTTCTTGGCCGACTTCTTCGCGGACCTCTTCTTCGCCGCTACCACCTTCTTGGCCTTTTTGGCCTTTTTGGCCTTCTTGCTTTTCTTCGCCTTCTTCGACTTCGCCATCGTGGTCCTCCTGTTGCCGCTATCTGAGTCCACCGGGCGTATTGAAGTGATCGCTTGCCGGACGTTGGCTGCACCTCGAAGAGAGGCACCCTCCACTTCGCTTGTCGGGCATGATGGCCGCGCGATCGCTTCGCGTCTGTGGCAAGGAAGCGCCGGTCCTTCACGTTGCGTCAGGGCAAGGCTGAGGTCCGGATCATGCTCGAGTGGCAGTCGATCAATTCAATCCTGGCCGGGGACCTCCTGTCGCCCAATCGAGAAGCTCAATCGTGTGCACCACAGGAACTGACGTACCGCCGGCAATCTGAACCATGCAGCCAATATTGCCCGCAGCGATCATGTCCGGTTTGACAAGCGCAATATTGGCGACCTTGCGATCGCGCAATCTGCTCGCAATGTCGGGCTGGAGAATGTTGTAGGTCCCCGCCGAACCGCAACACAAATGGCTCTCGGGCACATCTTTCACCACGAATCCATTCTTGGAAAGCAATTCTTTCGGAAGTTGAGTGATTTTCTGTCCATGCTGCAACGAACAAGCGGAGTGATAGGCGACGGTGACGTCGCCTTTCTGTGTTGAAGGCGCGAGCTCGAGGCCAGCGAGATACTCGGTGATATCCTTTGCCAGCGCCGAGATTCGCTTGGCCGGCTCCGCGAATGTTTTGTCCTCGCGCAGCAGGTAGCCGTAGTCTTTGACAACTGTCCCACAGCCCGAGGTCGTCACCAGGATGGCGTCGAGCCCGTTCTGGTCCGCTTCCCTTTGCCACACCGTGATGTTGGCCCGCGCGCGCGCCAGCGCGTCGCCGTCCTGTCCCATGTGATGGGTCAACGCGCCGCAGCATTGCTCGTCCTTGACCAGCACCACCTCGACGCCGTGCCTGGTCAGGACATTGATCGCGGCCTGATTGATGCGTGGCGCCAGCACCTGCTGGGCGCAGCCCTGCAGCAGCGCGACCCGGCCGCGCCGCCGGCCGATCGGCGCAAACACGGTTCCCGCAGCCGGCCCCGGTTGCGGCAGGCCGCGCGGCGCGAGCGCCAGCATCGCCTTGATCCGCCGCAGCAGACCCGGGCTCGACGCACCGACCGATGGCGTCGGCAGCAATGCGGCGAACGGACGGGCGAGCCCGGCCAGGATCATGCTGATCCGGAATAGGCCCGGCCGCGGCAGCACGAGGGCGAGTACCCACCGCAGCAGCCGCTCGGTCAGCGGTCTCTGGTAATCCCGCTCGATCCGGACCCGGGCCTGGTCGACGAGGTGCATGTAGTTCACGCCCGACGGACAGGTGGTCATGCAGGCGAGGCACGACAGGCAGCGGTCGATATGCTTGACCACGTCGGCCGTCGGCGGCTTGTCTTTCTCCAGCATCTCCTTGATCAGGTAGATGCGGCCGCGCGGGCTATCGAGCTCGTCGCCGAGCAGCACATAGGTCGGGCAGGTCGCGGTGCAGAAGCCGCAATGCACGCAGGCGCGCAGGATCTTGTCGGCTTCCTTGATGTCGGGATCGGCAAGCTGCGCCAGGGAAAACTCGGTCTTCATGCAGCCCCGCCTCGCATCATCCGGCCGCGGTTGAGGACGGACCTCGGATCGAAGCTCGCCCGGACCCGTTCACCGAGCGCGGCAAGCCCGGCCGCCTGCGGCTGGAACACATCGACCGCCCGGCGCACATCCTCGGTGGCGCGGATCAGGGTGGCGTGTCCGCCAATCGCCTCGACATGGCCGCGGACCAGCGTGGCCTGGGCGTCGGCGCCCGGCGGCACCGCGGCCCAGATCAGCCCCCCGCCCCAGTCGTAGATCACGTCGCCGCCGGTGGCGCGCGACAACGCCTGGCCCAGCGCGCCGCCAGAGGCCGGCGGGCAAACGATACGCCACACCGGCCAGGCCCCGAGCGCGCCGTTCGCCGCGAACGGCACCACGTCGCGCAGCGCACTCCAGATTGCGGCCGACCCGTCGTCGGCGAGGCTGTCGACCGTTCCATAGGACGAGAGCGTCTGGCTCAGCGAGGCCGCCCGATGTGCCGCCGACGCCGAAATCCCCTCGAGCCGCACCAGCGTGACCGGCTGGCCTGAGGCTGCAAGGCCGGCCAGCGCGCCGCCCCCGGTCCGCAACGCCGAACCCGGCAGATGCGCGGCGCCGGAGACGTCGAAGGGCGAACCCAGCGCCGCCGTCATCGCCTTGTTGGCGGTGACGTCGTCGAGCCCGCGCAGCAGCAGCGTCCGCTCGGCTTCCGGCTTCGGCATGACCTTAAGCGTGACCTCGGTCATGACCGCGAGCGTGCCCCAGGAGCCGGTCAGCAGCTTGCAGAGATCGTAGCCGGTGACGTTCTTCACCACCCGCCCGCCGGTCTTGAAGCTGTCACCGAACCCGGACACCGCGTGCGCCCCAAGCAGATGATCCCTGATACCGCCGGCCTTGATGCGGCGGGGACCAGCCAGTCCGGCGCCGATCATGCCTCCGATCGTGCCGGCGCCGGCGGTGCCGAGCAGCACCGAAATGTCCATCGGCTCGAAGGCGAATTGCTGGTTCTTGGCGTCGATCAGGGAATGCACGTCGGCGAGCGGCGCGCCGGCCTGCACGGTGATGATCAGCTCGTTCGGCTCATAGGAGGTGACCGCATTCAGCGCCGAGACGTCGAGCAGCGCATTGGTCGCCATCGGATGGCCGATGGCGCGCTTCGATCCATGTCCAATGACCTCAAGCGGCTGCTCGCTGGCGACCGCCGCGCGCACCACTTCCTCGACGTCTTTTGCGTCTCTGACCTTGAGCGTATCCACGCCATAGCCGGTAGCCAAATTCGGCTCCGAAATCAAATGCGCGCGCCGAACAAATTTCTGAATGCGAGGAGTCCGGCGTCGGTGATTTCGACGGAGCGGCCCTGCGGCCGGCGCCGGATCCAGTCCCGTTGCAATGCAAGGTCGGCAACCGCAGCCCCCGCCCGCCCGGCCAGATGCGGACGCCGCTCGCTCCAGTCGAGACAGGGCCGGCACAAGATCCGCCGGCTCCGCGCCGGCGAACGCAGGTCGATGCCGAGATCGCCGAGAAAAGCACGGCCGCAAGCAGTCAGCTCGCCGGCCTCATGGTCGAGATTGAGATGGCCGCGATCCCGCATCGCGTCGGTGACGGCGACGCCGAGCTCGCCGGCAAGGTGGTCGTAGCAGGTCCGAGCCCGGCGCATCTCGGGATCGATGCGCGGCGGCGGCCGGGACGGCTGCGGATCGATCGCGGCAACCGTCATCATGCCCTCGAGCATCTGCGCAACCAGCGGCGTAGCCAGCCGGTAGAAGCGGCGCGGACCACGCCGCTCGACCTTGAGCAGCGCCCGCTCGACCATGCGCGAAAGGTGCCAGCTCGCGGTCTGGGGCGTCACGCCCGCGACCAGCGCCAGTTCGCTCGCAGTCTGCGGGCGTCCGTCCATCAGCCGCGACAGGATGCTGGCACGGCCGGGATCGGCGATCAGCCCGGCGAGTTCGGCAAGCTCCGGTGCGATGGTCTGCATGGCCGGCTCCGCATCGATCGAAATATGCCTCTTGCGCTTGTCGCACGTCATGCCGCTGCAACGCTTCGATCATGATCGAAATGTTCACGACATCGACAATTCGACCATCACCGAACTGGGACGCCGAACGATCGACTATCTCTCGCGTTGCGGTTCGGCCGGCAGGACGCTTGGCGCGAATCATCTGGAGGCGAACATGAAACGTTCGGAAGTTTCGACCACGACGATGATCCTCACCCGACGATCGGCCATCGGCTCGTTCGCGATCATGGCGATCGCCGGCGTCTCGCCCTGGGCCGGATCGCAAGCTCGATCGGAGCACAGCAACGGAGGAATGCCAATGAAGCACTATGCGATGAGCACGAGAACCATCAGCGACGCGATCAACACGTCAGGCCTTCTGGTTGTGGCGCAATGGGAAGCCAAGGAGGGACAGGCCGACAAGGTGGCGAAAATCCTCGACGGCTTCCTGCCCGAGGCGCAGAAGGACCCCGGCACCAAGCTGTTCCTGATCGGCCGCGGCAAGGATAATCCGGCGCAATTCCTGTTCTACGAATTGTTCCAGGACGAAGCCGCGTTCAAGGCACACCAGGACAGCGCGGCTTTCAAAACCTACATCGCGGAGCAGGCGCTGCCGCTGCTCGCCAAGCGCGAGCGGTCGCAATACGCGCTGCTGTGAAGAAAAGCGCGGCGGGGAGGATGCTAGAGCGTTTTCGAGCGAAGTGGACCCGGTTCGCGTGAAGAAAACGCGTCAAAACAAGAAGCGAGAGCTTCGGTTCTGATTCAATCAGAACCGAAGCTCGTCCTTCCCGCCGGCGCGGGTCAGATCGACGCGCCGCTGTTGCCGAGCGTTGCGCGCAAGCCGGCCCGCTCGGGCGGCCTGCGCCAGAAGCCGACGATCGAGATCCGCGACAGCACCGCCGCCTCGAGGCTCTCGACCTGGGTTCGGAGCCGAAGCGCGCGTTTCTCGACGAGATGCCAGGACACGACGGCGACGCCGAAGGCGAGCGGCAGGCTGATCAGGAGGTTCAGATACCAGTGCTGGACCGGCGGGCCGAAGGTGGCGACGCATTGCTGGATGACGAAACCGTAGAGATAAAGCCCGTAGGAGTAATCGCCTGACGACACGATCCAGCTCCGCCGCGGATTCATCAGGCCGAGATAGCATGCGACATAGGCGGCCGGCACGGGAGCCAGCGCGTCACCGCGCCCGGTCGCCATGCCGGCGGCGCACAGCACCAGCGCCAGCAGGCACAGCGTGCGGTTGAACGGCACCTTGTCGCGCCAGAGGTAGAAGCCGACGCCGGCAAGGAAGCAGAACACCAGAAGGTGCGGGCGAAGCTGGATCGGCACCTCGTCCCAGCGCCAGATGTCGTAGACGATGAGCCCGATCTGGGCGATCACCATGAACCCGAGGAACGCCACCCGGTTGAAGCAAATCGTGAGCACGGCGAGCAGCGCCAGGATGACGTAGCACCACAGCTCGTACGGCACGGTCCAGAGCTGGGCGTTCACCAGATCGGGCAGCGGATTGTGCAGGAATACGCCCGGCAGCTCGTAATGGATGTCGCCGACGATATTGAGAAAATAGGCGTGGAATTTCGGATCGGCGACATATTGCGCCAACGGCAGCGCGGTGAAGACCGAACCGATGATGATTGCCGATAGCGTGGTTTCGACCGCGAGCGCCGGTCCGATCCGCAGCACGCGCAGGCCGAGGAAGGAAATCAGACTCTTGCACCGGAGCAGGCTTGCGGTCACCAGGAAGCCGCTCAGGGCAAAGAACAGCGCGAGGATCATCGCGACGCCGATGCGCAGCGTGCTCTGGATTTCCAGCGCGCGGCCGAGCCCGAGCGTCACGTTCGTGCTGTGCAGGCCAATGATCGACGCCGCCAGCGCGATCCGCATGTAGTCGAAACCCGCGGGCCGATTGCGCGAAAGCGCCAGCTGATCGGCCAGGCTGGGCATCGATGTGCTCCCGAAGACGTGCATCTGCGGAAAATACCGAGCAACAGTCTAAGGCCGTGTAAATGGGTCCGCGCTGTAATTGCAGCGACGCACGGGCGCCGGCCACCGCGCAAGGATCGGTTAAGGTTATCGGCCGGCTAGGGCGATCTGTCGAATTGTATCGACCGGCCCTCGCGCGTTGGTGGCTCTGGGCGCACGCTCACGCATGTTGGCCTCGGGGCCAATAGCTGACGTGGCTCCTGATGCCCTGGAAGCAGACTTGTTATAGTCATTCGGCAACCATTGATTTGATCGCGGCTCCGCCGGGAGAAACCACCACGATGCACATCAAACTGACAGCCATCGCGCTGCTCGCGATCATCGCGCCGGGACAGGCGGGTGCTGCCATGCTCACCGACGCCGAGGCGACGTTCCTCGACCAGCTCGCGACCGCAGCCGCGGTGCTCGAACAACGATGCACCGGCTATGAGGCCAATGGTGCCGGCGGCGTTCAAACGGGCGCCAGACTTCTCGGCAGCCCCGACGCCGCGATGGCCATGATCAATGCGTTCGACGCGGCCATCAAGGCTCACGACGGCAATGACTACGATCCGCGCAAATTCCGCCCCGAGGTGTCCGAAGCGGTCGGCAAGACCTTCAAGCGAGTCCGGGCGGCGTTGATCAGAGACCCGGAAGGGGCCTGCGCCGCCTATGGCGATAGCGGCGCGGCGTCGGGGCTGCTCAGACGGTACTAAAGCGCGATGAGATTGGGTTGAATCGTCATCGCGCTTTAGCTCTTTGTTTGACCATGATCTCCGCGCAAACGCGTTCCGCGTTTGTCGCGAGGGAAAACCGCTTCGCACTTTTCCGGATCATGCACTAGGTGGTGTGGACACTTATCGCAGCCATAGGACGATGGCAGCGAGAGTGACGACGGCCCGGTAATTCCGGGCGGTCTTTTCGAAGCGGGTTGCGACGCGTCGGAACTG